>NZ_RCVK01000203.1:0-32950 GCF_003667485.1 Micromonospora sp. BL1 | reverse complement strand
GCGTGGGGGACGGCGGCCGGGTGGTGGGGCTCGGCGACGGCGTGCCGCCGGTGCAGGCGCCGAGGTCGGTCCAGAGCGCCGGTACGGCGGCCGGGGTCCAGCCCGCGCCGGCCGGCGGGGTGTGCGTGACGAGCGCCTGGTAGAGCCGACCGCCGTAGGTCACCCGGCTGCCGGCGGTCCAGGTGACGCCCTCGGCCCAGGCCGGCGCGTCGCAGGCGACGAGCGTGCCGACGGCGCCGGTCGGCGTGGCGGCGGTGGCGGGCAGGGCGGCGGCGGTGGCGGCGAGCAGCGCGACGCCACCGAGCAGAGCGGTCATCCCACGTCCGAGTCGCATGACATACCTCCTCATCGATGCGCCGGAGGTTATCAGTTAACTTTGTTAAGTGTAAATGCGGCGTACCCTGTCACCACCCCGCTCAGGGCGTGAAGCAGGAACGAAAGCCGCCCGCGGGCGGCCGGGAAGGACGGCGGCGGACGTGGACGCCAGACGCACCACGGTGCGCGACATGCGCCGGGCCAACCGCTCGGTCCTGCTCACCCGGATCTGGCTGGACGGCCCGCTCAGCCGGCACGAACTGGGCCAGTCCACCGCGTTGAGCCTGGCCAGCGTCAGCAACCTGGTCGGCGAGATGATCAACGAGGGCCTGGTCGAGGAGGCCGGCTCGGTCGAGTCCGACGGCGGCCGTCCCCGCGTGCTGCTGCGCGTCGCGCCCGGCTACGGCTACCTGGTCGGTGCCGACGTGGGCGAGACCCGCGTCCAGGTGGAGTTGTTCGACCTGAGCATGACCGCGCTGGCCAAGGCGGAGTACCCGATCGCCGCGGCCGGTCCCGACCCCGAGCGGGTCGCCGCTCACCTGCGGCACGGCCTCGCCGCCGTCACCGAGCAGGCGGGCGTCGACCCGGCCGCGGTGCTCGGCTTCGGCGTCGCCGTCGCCGGCACCGTCGAGCGCACCGCCGACGCCGTGGTGCACGCCCAGACGCTCGGCTGGGACGGCGTCCCGCTCGGCGCGATGCTGCGCGCCGGCACCGACGTGCCGGTGCACGTGGACAACGGCGCGAAGACGCTCGGCCAGGCCGAGATGTGGTTCGGTGCCGGCCGCGGCGTCCGGCACGCGGTGGTCGCCCTGGTCGGCTCCGGCGTCGGCGCGAGCGTGGTCGCCGACGGCGTCGGCTACCGCGGCGCGCACAGCAGCGCCGGGGAGTGGGGCCACACCACCATCGTGTACGGGGGCCGCCGCTGCCGCTGCGGCAACCTCGGTTGTCTGGAGGCGTACGTGGGCGCGGAGGCGGTGCTGGACCGGTTCCGCCAGGCCAACCGGGGCCGCCCGGCGCCGGGCGCGGACGAGGAGACCGCCTTCGGTGAGCTGCTGCGCTCCACCGGCCGCACCGCCGCGAAGGTGATCGACGAGACGGTCGGCTACCTGGGCGCCGGGGTGGCGAACCTGGTGAACCTGTTCAACCCGGAGCGGGTGGTGCTCGGCGGCTGGGCCGGGCTGGCCCTGGGCGAACGGCACCTGCCCGCGATCCGCGAGGCGACCGCGCGGCACGCGCTGCGCCAGCCGTACGCGCAGACCTCGATCGAGCTGTGCCGGCTCGGACCGGACGCGGTCGCGATGGGCGCGGCCACCCTGCCGATGACCCGGCTGCTGCGCGACGGCGGCGTGCCCCGCGACCCGGCCGCCCGCCCGGGCCCGGCGTGGGGGCCGGGCCGCCGTCACTGACCGGCCCGGCCCCCACGCCGGCGTCAGCGCTGCCCGCGGACCCGCCGCACGGTGTCCCGGTACCACAGCGCGCTGCGCTTGGGGGTACGGCGCTGCGTGTCGTAGTCCACCCGGACGATGCCGAACCGCTTGTCGTAGCCGTACGCCCACTCGAAGTTGTCCAGCAGCGACCAGGCGAAGTAACCGCGTACGTCCGCCCCGGCGGCCCGGGCGCGGGCCACCGCCCGCAGGTGCTCGGTGAGGAAGCCGACCCGGTCGTCGTCGTGCACGAACCCGTCGGCGTCCGGCTCGTCGTCGAACGCGGCGCCGTTCTCGGTGATCACCATGGGCGTGCCCGGGTAGTCGCGGTGCAGCCGCACCAGCAGGTCGGTGAAGGACTCCGGCACGATCTCCCAGTCCATCGCGGTACGCGGCAGGTCGCGGCGGACCACCCGGCGCACCGGCCTGCCGGCGTCGTCGCGGTCGCGGCCCTGCTCGTCCACCCCGGAGTGCAGCTGCCCGAAGTAGTAGTTGACCCCGAGCACGTCGATCGGGGTGGCGATGACCTCCAGGTCACCGTCCTGCACGGGGATCCGCACCCCCTCGGCGGCCAGGTCGGCCACCACGTCCTGCGGGTACTCCCCGCGCAGCACCGGGTCGAGGTAGAGCCGGTTGGCCAGCCCGTCGGCGGCCCGCGCCGCGTCCCGGTCCGCCGCGCTGCCGGTCTCCGGGTCCGCGGTGGACAGGTTCAGCGTCAGGCCCAGCTCGATCGGGGACCGGGCCGCCTCCCGCAGCCGCCGGGTCGCCAGCCCGTGCCCGAGCAGCAGGTGGTGCGCCGCGGCGATGCCGTCGCCCAGGTTCCGCCGGCCCGGGGCGTGGTCGCCGTAGGCGTATCCGAGCATCGCCGAGCACCACGGCTCGTTGAGCGTGGTCCAGGTGCGGACCCGGTCGCCGAGCGCGGCGAAGACCAGCTCCGCGTAGTCGGCGAACCGGTACGCGGTGTCCCGGTTCGGCCAGCCGCCCGCGTCCTCCAGCTCCTGCGGCAGGTCCCAGTGGTAGAGCGTCACCCACGGCTCGACGCCCCGGCCGAGCAGCTCGTCCACCAGCCGGTCGTAGAACGCCAGCCCGGCCACGTTCGCCGGACCGCGCCCGCCCGGCTGCACCCGCGGCCAGGCCACCGAGAACCGGTACGTGTCCAGTCCCAGGTCCGCGATGAGCGCGACGTCCTGCGGCATCCGGTGGTAGTGGTCGCACGCCACGTCGCCGTGGTCACCGTTGGCGACCGCGCCCGGCACCCGGCAGAACGTGTCCCAGATCGACGGTGTGCGGCCGTCCTCGGCCACCGCGCCCTCGATCTGGTACGACGACGTCGCCACCCCCCACCGGAAGGTCGGCGGCAGCGTGTCGATCGGGTCCGGACCGGTGACTGACGACGGGCGGGTGAGGTCGGTGTCCATGGTTCTCCTCGCGGGTAGCGGGTGGTGGTGTCGGGCGGGTCAGCGGGACAGGGGCGCGACGGCCGGGTGCAGATGGCACGCGACGGCCCGCGTCGGATCGTCGACGCGTGGCGGTCCCAGCGCCGGCACCTGCTCGTCGCAGGGCTCGAACGCCTTCGGGCAGCGGGGGTGGAACGCGCAGCCGGACGGCATGGCGCGCAGGTCCGGTGGGGAGCCGGGGATGCCGGTCAGCTCGCGGCGGGGACCGTGCAGCGCCGGGAACGAGTGCAGCAACCCCTCGGTGTACGGGTGCAGCGGCTCGGCGTACAGCCGGGCGGCGGGCGCCTCCTCGACGATCCGGCCGCCGTACATGATCGCGATCCGGTCGGAGAACTCGACCAGCAGCGACAGGTCGTGCGTGATGAACAGCACCGCGAAGCCGAGGCGTTCGCGCAGCTCGGCGAGCTGGCCGAGGATCTGCCGCTGCATCACCACGTCCAGCGCGGTGGTCGGCTCGTCCATGATGACCACCTGTGGTTCCAGCGCCAGCGCCATCGCGATCATGACCCGTTGCCGCATGCCGCCGGAGAGCTGGTGCGGGTAGCTGTCCAGCCGGTCGGCGGAGATGCCGACCAGGCGCAGCAGCTCCTTCGCCCGGGCCAGCCGGCTCGCCGCCGTGCTCTTCGGCTCGTGCGCCCGGATCACGTCGAGCAGCTGGGTGGAGACCTTGTGCACCGGGTTGAGCGAGTTCATCGCGCCCTGGAACACGATCGACGTCTCCGCCCACCGGAACTCGCGCAGCTTCGCCGGGCTGAGCGTGAGCACGTCGACCGGCGGGCCGTCGGCCGGGTGGTAGATCACCTGGCCGCCGCTGACCACGCCGGGCGGGGGCAGCAGCCGGGTGAGCCCGTACGCCAGGGTGGACTTGCCGCTGCCGCTCTCCCCGGCCAGGCCGAGCACCTCGCCGCGGTGCAGCGTCAGGTCGACGTCGCGGACCGCGCGGACCGCGTCCGCGCCGACGCCGTAGTCGACGCACAGCCCGCGGATCTCCAGCACCTGGTCGCTCATGAGGTCGCGTCCTCTCGGATGGGGTCCGCCGGCCGCTGCATGGGGACCGGCGCCGGGTTCGGCGCGAGCACCGGGGTGAACCCGACGCGCATCGCGACGGTGCGACCGTCGGCGGTGCGGATCCGGGTCCGGCCGCCGGTGCGCAGCCGGGGACTGACGAACTCGTCGATGCCGAAGTTGATCAGCGCCAGCGCGGTGCCGAGCAGCGCGATGGCCAGCCCGGCCGGGACGAACCACCACCAGGCGCCCTGCGCCAGCGCCTGCTGCCCCTGCGCCCAGAACAGGATCGTGCCCCAGTTCCACGACGACACCGACGAGACGCCGATGAACGCCAGCGTGATCTCCGACATGACCGCGAAGATGACGGTGCCGACGAAGCCGGAGGCGATGATCGCGGTCAGGTTGGGCAGGATCTCGAACCCGATGATCCGCCAGGTCCGCTCGCCGGTGGCCCGTGCCGCCTCGACGTAGTCGCGGCGGCGCAGCGACAGCGTCTGGGCGCGCAGCACCCGGGCGCCCCACGCCCACGAGGTGAGGCCGATGATGAGCGCCACGAGCATGTCGCTGGCCTGGTCGACCAGGGACGTGACGATGATGATCAGCGGCAGCGCCGGGATCACCAGGAACACGTTCGACACCGCCGACAGGCCCTCGTCGGCCGCGCCGCCCAGGTAGCCGGCGGTCACGCCGATCAGGATGGACAGGATCGTGGCGAGCACGCCGGCGATCAGGCCCACCACCATCACGCTGCGCGCGCCGACCAGGATCTGACTGAAGATGTCCTGCCCGAGGTGGGTGGTGCCGAACCAGTGCCGGGCCGAGGGCGCCTGGAGCACGTCGGCGCTGCGCGCGTCCGGGTCGTACGGCGCGATCCACGGCCCGATCACCGCGAGGAGCACGTACACCCCGAGGACGGCGAGGCCGGTCGCGGCCTTGGCGTTGGCGACGAAGCGGAACCGGCGGCGGCGGGCCCGGGCCGACGGCTGCGCCATCGCCCCCTGGCCGGGGATGACCTGCTCGATGCTGGACGGGGAGAGTGTCATCGCTCAGCTCTTTCGGGTCCGCGGGTCGAGGAGCAGGTACGCCACGTCGGCGAGCAGGTTCGCCACCAGCACCGAGATCGTGATGATCAGGAAGATGCCCTGCATCAGCGGGTAGTCCTTCGCGCCGACGGCCTGGAAGAGCTGGAACCCCAGACCCGGGTACGAGAAGACGATCTCCACGAGCAGCGTGCCGCCGACGATGAAGCCCAGCGACAGCGCGAACCCGGACACGTTGGGCAGCAGCGCGTTGCGGGCGGCGTAGCTGAGGGCCACCCGGCGCTCGGACAGCCCCTTGGCGTGCGCCACGGTGATGTAGTCCTCGCTGGCGACGGTGACCATCATGTTGCGCATGCTGAGGATCCAGCCGCTCATCGACGACACCAGGATGGTCGCGGCGGGCAGGATGCTGTGCTGGAGCGCGCTCGGGATGAAGTACGCGTCGAACGCCGGCACCAGGCCCGGCTCGTACCCGCCGGAGGACGGGAAGAAGCTGCCCGGCCCGGCGAACAGCGCGATCGCGACCAGGCCGAGCCAGAAGTACGGGATCGAGGAGAGGAACGTGGTGGCCGGGAGCAGCCCGTCGATCCACGAGCCGCGCCGCCAGCCCGCGCCGACGCCGAGCGCGGTGCCGAGCAGGAAGCTGACGATCGTGGTGACGCCGACCAGGCCCACCGTCCACGGCAGGCTGCTCCCGATCACCTCGGACACCGGCGCGGGGAAGAACGTGAACGACAGTCCCAGGTCGCCGCGCAGGAGCTGCCCCCAGTAGGCGACGTACTGCTCCCACAGCGAGCGGTCGGAGTCCAGCCCGAACAGCACCCGCAGCGACGCGACCGCGTCGGCGCTGATCCGGCCCTGGTTGCGGGAGATCAACGACTGCACCGGGTCGCCCGGCACCATCCGCGGGATGAAGAAGTTGAGCGTGATCGCCGCCCAGGCGGTGAACAGGTAGAAGGCCACCCGTTGCAGCAGGAACCTCATCGGGCCGCCTCCGTCCCGGCCGGCTCTGTCTTCTGCGCCTGCTTCACCGGCTCTGCCTGCTCCGCCTTCTGCTCGGCGACGGTGTCCGCGTCGTACAGCCAGCACGCCGCCCAGTGCCCGGGCGCGTCGTCGACCGGGATCGGCGGCGGCAGGTCGGTGGCGCAGCGCGGCATCGCCGCCGGGCAGCGCGGGTGGAACCGGCAGCCGCCCGGCGGGCGGATCAGGCTGGGCGGCTCGCCGTGGCCCCGCTCGCCCGCCGCCGCGCCGTCGCCGCCCGCGCCGGTGATCCGCTCCGGGTCCGGCGCCGATTCGATCAACAACCGGGTGTACGGGTGAGCCGGGCGCTGGGTGACGGTCTCGCTGTCGCCGCCCTCGACCATCCGCCCGGCGTACATGACGATCGTCTCGTCGGCGAAGTAGCGGGCCGAGGCGATGTCGTGGGTGATGTAGAGGATCGCCAGGTCGAGCCGGTCCTTGAGGTCCTGGAGCAGGTTGAGCACGCCGAGGCGGATCGAGACGTCGAGCATGGACACCGGCTCGTCGGCGAGCAGCACCTCGGGGTCGGCGCCGAGCGCCCGCGCGATCGCCACCCGCTGGCGCTGCCCGCCGGACAACTCGTGCGGGAACGCGTCGAGGTAGCGCTCCGGCGGGGTGAGCGCGACCCGGGTCAGCAGGTCGGCCAGTGCCTTGTCCAGCCCGTCCGGCCCGGTCCCGGCGTTGCCGTGGATGCGCAGCGACCGGGTCAGGTGGTAGCGGACCGTGTGCACCGGGTTCAGCGAGGCGAACGGGTCCTGGAGGATCAGCTGCACCCGGCGCACGTACGCCCGGAACCGGCGCCCGCCGCGTACCCGGGTCGATCGGCCGTGCAGCCGGATGTCGCCGGCGGTGCGCGGG
Organism: Micromonospora sp. BL1; assembly: GCF_003667485.1. Taxonomy (NCBI): domain Bacteria; kingdom Bacillati; phylum Actinomycetota; class Actinomycetes; order Micromonosporales; family Micromonosporaceae; genus Micromonospora; species Micromonospora sp. BL1. The sequence continues at coordinate 25,828 of NZ_RCVK01000203.1, read as the reverse complement.
TAGAGCTGGGCCAGCAGCCGGGCCACTGTGGACTTGCCCGAGCCGGACTCGCCGACGAGCGCTGTCACCCGGCCGCGGCGCAACGCGATCGATACGTCGTCGACGGCGTGCACCACCGCCGGGGTGCGGGAGAGGAGGTCACGCAGCCGCCGGCGGACGGGGAAGTGCTTGGTCAGGCCGACGGCCTCCAGCACCACCTCGTCGGCCGGCGCCGGTGCGCTCTCGGTCAACGTCATGCCGAATTCCTGTCTGGGGTTGCCGGTAGCGAGGGGCGGGCGCCGCCGGCCCGGCCGGGCGATCGTGGCCGGGCCGGCGGCGCCGGGTCAGCCGTTGGCCGGTTTGAGGTGCAGCACCACGTCCACCGCGTTGGGCTGGGTGGGCTGGAGCGCGCCGTACGGGTTCGAGTCGTCCGGCCAGCCGGTCCAGTTCTTCGTGCTGTACGCGCCGCCGATGTTGTCCGCGCCCACCGGGATCATCGGCATCTGCTCGACGAAGATCTTCTGCAGGGTGCCCAGGGCGGTGGTGCGGGTGGCGTCGTCGGTGGCGTTGGCGTACGACACCAGCGCGTCGGTCGCCTCCTTGCTCTGGAACCGGCCGAAGTTACCGGCGGGCGAGGCGGTGCCGACCGGCTTGAGCACCCGGCCGTCCATGATGGTCCGGTAGATGTCGTACGGCGTGGCGCCGCTCTCGGTCCACCGGAACGTGGCCTCGAAGTTGCCCTGCTCGACGTTGCGGAACCAGGCGTCCTGGTTGGCCTTGTCGACGGTGGCCGCGATGCCGATCTTCGCCAGGTTGCCCTTCACGATCTCCAGGCTGGTCTGGTAGTCGGACCAGCCGGCCGGGTCGGTGAGCCGGATCGTGACCGGCTTGCCGCTGCGGTCCTTCAGCGTGTTGCCGTCGAGCTTGTAGCCGGCGCCGGTGAGCAACGCCTTGGCGCCCTCGACGTCGACCTTGTGCTCCTGGCCCTTGTACTCGGGCGCGATGAACGAGTCACCGGCCGGGCTGGGCAGGCCGGTCACGCTCTTGACCTCGGGGTGGAAGTAGCCGGCCTCGGCGGTGGTGAAGATGTCCGCCCGGTCGATGACCATGTTCATCGCCTTGCGCAGCGTCGGGTCGTCGAACGGCTTCTTCGTGGTGTTCAGGTAGAGGCCGTGGATGCCCAGCACCGGCGGTGCCCACATCTTGTGGTTCTTCTGGTCCTTGGCCACGAACACGGTCTGGTAGTTCGGGATGAAGACGAAACTCCACTCCGACTCGCCGTTGGCCAGCGCGGTGGTCTGCGCGCTGTTGTCGGTGTACGAGGTGTACCGCAGCTCCTTGACCTTCGGCGCGTCCTGCCAGTAGCCGCTGTCGCGTACCGCGAGCGTCATGCTCGCCGGGGTGAACGACTTCAGCGTGTACGGGCCGCTGCCGACCGGCTGCTTCACCGGGTCGCTCGCCGGGTCGGCGATCTTCTCCCACAGGTGCTTGGGCACGATCGGCACCCGCCACAGCACCTTCTGCTGGTTGACGAACTGCGGGCTGGCCATCGAGATGGTGACCTCGTTGCCGCTCGCGGTCGCGTCCGTGTACGGCACGCCCTGGTCGTTGAGGGCCGGGAACTTCTTCACCAGGTTGTAGGTGAACGCGACGTCCTCGGCGGTGACCTTCTGCCCGTCGGACCAGGTGGCGTTCTCCCGGATCGTCACCTTGACCGTCTTGTAGTCCGACGACCACTCGGCCTTGGTGGCCAGCCACGGCTTGAACGGCTCGGCCGGCTTGACCGGGTTCCACATCATCAGCGGCTCGTAGATCTGCCACCGGTAGCCGAGCGACGCGGCGGCCGAGGTGGTGAGGAACGGGTTGTTGTTCTCCGCCTGCGGACCGTTGGGCATGCCGACGTTCAGCACTGTCGCGGCCTGGCCGCTCTTCTTGTTCGCGTTCGGGCTGTCGCCGCAGGCGGCGGCGCCGGTGACCATCGCGCCGGCCAGCGCGAGGGCGAGGACTTGCCGTCTTCTCATGGAGGTCTCCCTCGGTGGTCCCGCATTCCTCGGGCGGGATGTGGTGGATGGAGGGTGTGCGGTGGTGCCACCGGCGGGCGGGCCCGCCGGCGTGGTCGCCGGGTGCGGCGGGGTGGGTCAGGTGACGCGGGCGCCCGTCGGCTCCCGCGCGACTGTCGAGTCCGGTGCGGTCGGGTCGTCCGCGTTCGCCGGGTCGCCCGCGCCCGTCGAGTCGCGGGCGGTGAAGCCGGTCGGGATGACGGTCGGGGTGTCCGGCAGCGGGGTGCCGGTGAGGTGGCCGATGAGCAGGCGGGCCGCGGCCGTACCCATCTCCCGCAGGGGCTGGCGAACGGAGCTCAGCGGCGGGTGGGTGTGCCCGGCCAGCGGGAGGTCGTCGAAGCCGACCACCGCCACGTCCTGCGGGACGCGCCGCCCGGCGTCGCGCAGCGCCTGCAACGCCCCGGCGGCCGACAGGTCGTTGTGGGCGAAGACGGCGTCGAACGGTACGCCGTCGGCGAGCAGCCGCCGCACCGCCGCGCGCCCGCACTCGAATGTGAAGTCGCCCTCCACCACCCGGTCCGGCTCGATCGGTACGCCCGCGTCGGCGTAGGCGCCGGCGAACCCGGCGAGCCGTTCCCGGGTGCAGCCGAACTGACGCAGGCCGGTGATGACGAGCGGCCGCCGCCGGCCGAGCGCCAGCAGGTGCGTGGCGGCGGCCCGCGCGCCCTCCTCGTTCGTGGTCCGTACCGACGGGAAGCCGGGCTGGTGGCCCCGGTCGTCGATGAGGATGACCGGCAGGCCGCGCCGGTGCAGCTCGGTGATGTAGTCCAGCGTCCCCTCGGGTTCGACCACGAGCAGGCCGTCGAACGACTTGGCCGAGACCTGGGAGGCGAACCGGCGCATCGACTCGTCGCCGTGGGTGCAGGTGAACAGCAGCATGCCGTAGCCAGTCGCCTCGACCACGTCGGCCGCGCCCTGCAGGACCTCGCCCATCCAGGGCCAGGTCAGCGCCGGGACCAGCATCCCGACCACCCGGGTACGCCCCCGGGCCAGCCCGACCGCGCGGGCGCTCGGCACGTACCCGAGGTCGCTGATCACGGCGCGGACCCGGTCGGCGGTGCGCACGTGCACCTCGCCCTTGCCGTTCAGCACCCGGGAGACCGTCGTCTTGCTCACCCCGGCGCGGGTGGCGACGTCGGCGATGGTGATCGGCACGTGACGCTCCCGGGTCGCAGGGATGAGCGGGGTGTTTCGGAACCGGTTGCGGAAGCGGTTCCGTGGCAGTCAACCCAAGTGGCGCGGCTCACGTCAATCACAGACGGATAACGATGCACCCCTAAGTTCGAGCTTTGAAAAAAGTGCCCGGGCTGCGACTCCGCCGATCACGGCGATGAGCAGGGTCGATGCCTTCCGGTCCGGCCCGCGTCTCTCCGAAGTGGAGGTTCAGGGGCGGGCGTACACGTCGCCGGAGTTGGCCTCGTCCGGCAGCGCGCCCAGGTACGCGGCCACCTCGGCGGCCGGGCGCCAGCCGGGCAGCGCGAACTCCATCTCGTCGCCGAGCGCCACCGCGAACCGGGTGAAACCGAGCGCGGTGAGCCGGTCCAGGCAGCGCGCCGCCGCCACCCGGGCGATGGTCGTGAACTCGAACGACAACGCCGGGACCGGGCGGCTCAGCCCGGCCAGCACGGCGTCCTCGAAGCCCTCCACGTCGATCTTCACGAACGCCGGCACGCCGTACGCGGCCACGAGCGCGTCGAGCGTGGTGCCCGGCACCTCGATCTGCGCGTCCCAGGTCTCGCCCGCCCAGCCGGGCGCGCCGTCGGCGGCGCGGACGAACCCGGGGGAGGCGGTGGAGACCGTCGGGTTGGCCGAGTTGACGTGCAGTCGCACCGGCCCGGCGGTACGCCCGCACGCCGCCTCCACCACAGTCACCGCGTCGTCGCCCGCGTACATCTCGCGCAGCACCCGGGCGCACAGCGGCTGCGGCTCGACCGCCACCACAGTCGCGCCGAGCCGGCGGAAGCTGCCCAGCCGGTCGCCCACGTGCGCGCCGACGTCGAAGACCAGGTCACCGGCGCGGACCAGCGGGGCGTAGAACGCGTCGAGGGCGGCGTCGCGCGCCGGGTCGCCGTGGTAGAAGTCCAGCGACCGGCGCAGGCCGGACATCGCCGGGTCCGCCTTGAGCGTCTCGATCACTCCGTCCCGCACGCCTCCGACGCTAGCCAGCGCCGCGTTGGTACGAGCCGCATTCGCATCCTTCCCCGCGAACTCAAGTAATCACCCCATCCTCCTAGGACGCCCTAGGGGTGGTGGAACCCCCGCGAGATTTTGGTACGAAACGGCCCTCATAGGGGCCATTCCTACCAAGATCTTCATGCTGTCCCGCGTTACGGGACACCGATCCCGTTCGCCGAGATTGTTCGAGTCGTCCTCGGCCGTGGACGTCAAGTCGCCGCGCAACCGTGGTGGGAGTGGAACGCCATGGGTGTCAAACAGGGCCGGAGACACCCATGGCGTTCCAGTGGCCGGGTGGGATACCCGTGGCGGGAAGAGGTGGACGGCCGGGGCAGGGGATCGGCGAGGCCGACAGTCGGTCCGTCAGCCCGTGCCGACGGTGGGCCCGTCACCCGCGCCGACTGTCGACGGTCAGCCGCGCCCATTTCCGGCGGGCAGCAGTGCCGATGCCGGCGGTCAGCCGGGGCGGTTACGGCGTTTCGACGACCTCCTGGCCGAGCGGCCACAGCGCCGCCGGGACCAGCTTGAAGTTGGCCACCCCGAACGGGATGCCGATGATCGTCACGCAGAGCGCGATCCCGGCGAGGATGTGCGACAGGGCCAGCCACCAGCCGGCCAGCACCAGCCAGAGCACGTTCGCCAGTCCGGAGGGGAGCCCGGCGCCCGGCTTCGACACGAGGGTGCGGCCGAACGGCCACAGCGAGTACGAGGCGAGCCGCAGCGAGGCGACGCCGAAGGGGATGGTGACGACGAGGACGAAGCAGATCAGGGCGGCGATGCCGTAGCCGAGGGCCAGGACGAAGCCGCCGCCGAAGACGAGCCACAAGAGGTTCAGCAGAAAGCGGATCACCACCCCATGGTCGCTCGCGCGGGCAAACCCGCCAACGCCGCCCGTGCGCGAGCAGCGACGGCACCGCCGAGACGACGCCGCCCGGTCCACCAGGGCCGACGCCACTGGGGAGACATGCACCGTTCAGCAGCGCCCGCCACGTCGCGGACCGCCGCCGCTCCGCTCCGGCAGCGCCGCCAGCACGTAGACCGACGTCGCTCAGTTCCGGCAGCGCCGCCGCCACGTAGACCGACGTCGCTCAGTCCGCCAGCAGCACCGCCACCGCGTGCGCCGTCGCCGGATGTGCGGCGACCAGCAACGCCGCCGCCCCGCCCGGTGGAGTGCCGTCGTCGCCGTCCGGCTGCCACTCGCCGGCGCAGCCCAGCAGCGCGGCCACCGCGTCGACCGTCTCCGGGTGGGCCACCAGCAGGCCGTGTACCGGACCCGCCGCCGCGGCCGGTGCGGGTGCGCTGGACGGGGCGGGCCCGGCGGCCCACGGTGGCGTCCAGGAGTCCAGTGCCGGCAGCGTGGCGGGGAACGTGCGTTCCGCCTCGCGGACCAGCAGCGGCACCAGCTCCGGGCCGTGCTCGCGCAGCGTGGTGATCAGCGTCGGCAGCCAGGGCAGCAGCACCGGGTCGGGCAGCCCGGCGAACGCGGCGGACATGGTCTCGACCACGAACGGCGCGAGCCCGGGCACCGGTTCGAGCGCGTGCACGAAGCCGGACAGGTACTGCGGGAACGCGGGCACCACGAGCGGGTTGGCGAGCATCTCGGCGCACTGTTCGCGCAGCCGCGCCAGCGGCAGCAGACCGAGCTGGTGGCGGGCGGCCCAGAGCAGTGCCAGCTTGGCGGGCGCCTCCGGGTGGGCCTGCGCGACCGCCAGTTCGAGCTGGGAACGGTCGCAGCCCAGCGACAGCGCGAGGCTCTCCATGCTGAACAGGAAGCCGAGCATCGCGCCGACCTGCCGGACGCCGGTGGCCTCGTCGACGAACGCGGTGGGCAGCAGCGTGCAGTAGTGGGCGTACCCGGTGGTGACGAACGCCCGGCACCAGGCGGGCAGCGCCGGTGCGGTGGTGCGGTGGTGGGCGAGCAGCCGGCGGATGCGGCGCAGCACCTCCGGCGCGTCGTCCACAGTGCGTTCGGCGGCGAGCAGCTCCACCGCCCGCGCGCCGAGTTCGTTGACCAGTCGAGGGCTGTCCAGCAGCCGGATGGCGTCCTCCACGGCGGCGAGCGCGCGGGCGGCGGTGGCGTCGGGGCCGCGTACCGCCCGGCGCAGCCGTTGTTCCAGCACCTGCTCGACCGTGACGCCCTCGTATCCGAGCTCGATGAGCGCGCGCTGGTTGCGGCCGAGCGCGAGATCCCAGCTCTCCTGCTCGGAGCGGTGACCGAGGCGGCGCTCACCCATGATCGGGCGGACCGCGTCGGCGGGCAGCAGGTGCCGCAGCATCCACAGCAGGTCGGAGCAGGGCGCCAGCGCCGGGTCGGCGCGCAGGTCGAGCAGCGCCCGCTGGACGGTGCGCCGTTCCAGGTCGAGGCCGAGGGGGCGGAGCCGGTCGAGGACGTCGCGGGCCAGCGGCGGCAGTGAGTCGTAGCCGACCTGGCCGACGCGGTCGCCGCCGAGCAGGATCTCGCAGAGCCGGCGGACGTCGCGCCGGCCGGGTACCACGTCCTTCTCGATGCAGGTGACGGCGGCGTCGGCGAAGTCGTACGGCGTGGGCCGGGCGCGGTTGCGCAGGTTCGCCAGCAGGATCGACGTCTCGAACACGGCGATGGCGTCGGCGGTGCTGGCGAGGTAGCCGTTGCGGCGGGCCAGCCGGACGATGTCGACGCTCCAGCCGCGCAGCTCGGCCTCGTCCAGTTCGTCGAGCACGGGCGGGGCGGCGAGGAACCCGCTGAGCCGGTCGGTGGCCGGGCCCGCCGGGACCGGTGCGGCGGCGCGGGAGCGGCGGCCCTTCTTCTCGGTACGCTGCCCGGCCAGCCGGTACGGAGTGAGCCGGGTGCGGCTGACCGCCGCCGTCCAGTTGGCGGCGGCGATGGACACGGTGCCCGGGGCCAGGCCGAACTGCGCCTCGATGGCCGAGTGGCTGGACGGGATCAGGCCGTAGCGCCAGCGGGTGCCGGTGCGCGGGCTGATCGGGAAGTCCGGGGCGGTGGAGTCGAGGCCGAACTGTTCGACCCGGCTGGCCGCGTGGAAGGCACCGCAGACGTAGAGGCAGTCGGCCGGGTCGGCGCCGCTTTCGGCGAGGTGCTGCCGCATCCGGGTCCACATGTACCGTTCGCGGTCCTCGTCGCGTTCGTCGCGGGCGGACCGGGACGGGCGCAGCCGCCGGAACAGGCTGCCGATCAGCACCATGACCTGCCGGTAGGTGTCGTGGTCGGCGTCGGCGAGCGGCCGTTCGACGTACTGGTCCCACCATTCCGACCAGTGGCGCACCTTGCCGTGGTGCAGCAGGTGGGCCTCCAGCTCGGCGAACCGGGGGCGCAGGTCGCCGATCTCCACGCCGACCGCGTCGCCGTGCAGTCCCGCGTCCTCGTCCGAGAACGGAGCGTCGGAGCCCCGCTCCGGGCCGGTGTCGTCGCGGTGCGTCCACTGGAAGACGTGGTCGGTGGAGCGGTCCACGAGCACCAGCTCCACGCCGGGGGTGTCCAGGGCGTACGCGATGGCTTGGTATTCGGCGGACGCCTCGGTGACCGGCGCGACAACGCTCAGCGGGCTCCACTCGGCGGGGAAGCCGTCGAGTTCGGTGGCGAACGCCTGCACCGCGACCGGCAGGCGGCAGTTGCGCAGCTCGTCGAGCAGCGGTCGCAGGTCCTCGCACAGCTCCAGGTAGATCACCTTGGGTGGCCGGGCGCGCAGCCGCCGCGCCATGGCCAGCGCCGAGGCGGGGGAGTGGTGGCAGACCGGGAAGATCTCCAGCCGTTCGCGGAGCGCCCGGTCGACGTCGTCGACCATCCCGGCGAGGATGCCGGCGAGCGCGTCCGGGGAGCCGGCGAACGCGGCGGCTGCTTCGGTGAGCTGCTCGCGCAGCGGGCCGAACAGTCCGGTGGGTGCGGGCGCGGTCATGACAGCGACGCGATCGCCTGGCGGCCGCCGTCGAGGAAGCCCTCCCAGTCGCCACCGTCGGCCTTGGCGCGGGGTTCGACCACGCCGTGCAGGTACTTGTTGAGGATGGCCAGGTCCTCCGGTGCGCGGCGGGCCAGTGAGCCCATCAGCGAACCGGCGAGCGTCTGGGCGCGCAGGGTGCGGTCGCCGAAGAACTGGCTGTGCAGGATCGCGTCCTCCAGCACGCCGATCTGCTCGGCGGTGGACAGCGCCGACTCCAGCTTCTCGTCGTCGCTGGTGGCGGCGGACGCGGCGGCGCGCAGGTCGGCGAAGCTCTGGAGCAGGATGTCGAGCAGGGTGGGCGGCACGTCGAGTTCGATGCGGTGCCGGCGCAGGAGCTCCTCGGTGCGGAAGCGGACGATCTCGGCTTCGCTGCGCTTGTTGGTGACCACCGGGATGCGGACGAAGTTGAACCGCCGCTTCAGCGCGGAGGAGAGGTCGTTGACGCCCCGGTCGCGGCTGTTGGCGGTGGCGATGATCGAGAAGCCGGGCTTGGCGAAGACGATGTTGTCGTGGTCCAGCTCGGGGATGGAGACGTACTTCTCGGACAGGATCGAGATGAGCGCGTCCTGGACGTCGCTGGTGGAGCGGGTCAGCTCCTCGAACCGGCCGATCACGCCCTGCTCCATCGCGGTCATGATGGGGGAGGGGATCATCGAGTCGCGGGACTGGCCGCGGGCGATGACCATGGAGACGTTCCACGAGTACTTGATGTGGTCCTCGGTGGTGCCGGCGGTGCCCTGCACGACGAGCGTGGAGTTGCGGCAGATCGCGGCGGCGAGCAGCTCGGCGAGCCAGCTCTTGCCGGTGCCCGGGTCGCCGATGAGCAGCAGGCCGCGGTCGGAGGCGAGGGTGACGATGCTGCGTTCGACGAAGCTGCGGTCGCCGAACCACTTCTGCGGGATCTCCCGGTCGAGGCCGTCGGCGCGTTCGGAGCCGAGCACGAACAGGCGGACCATGCGGGGGCTCAGCCGCCAGGAGAACGGCTTCGGCCCGGTGTCGACCGATTCCAGGTAGGCCAGCTCGTCGGCGTACTTGACCTCGGCCGGGGCGCGGAGCATGTCGGACATCAGGGGTGCTCTCCTAGGTGAGGAAGTTCTTCAGCTCGACGACGAGCTTGCGGATGTGGCCGGAGATGACGGGGGTGCCGAGGTCGGAGAAGCGCTGCCGGAACCAGGGGTTGACGCTCTGGTTGCCGGAGCTGTTGACCGAGCCGACGGGGATGAACTTCACCCCGGAGCGGTGTACGGCCTCGATGCCGTCGAACAGCGGCTGGGATCGGTCGAACTCGTAGAAGTCGGAGATCCAGACCATGACCGTGTTGCGCGGCTCGACGATCTTGGGGCGGGCCAGGGCCATGGCGACCGGGCCGTCGTTGCCGCCGCCGAGGTTGGTGCGCAGCAGCACCTCGAACGGGTCGTGCACCCACGGGGTGAGGTCCAGCGCCCGGGTGTCGTACGCGATCAGGTGTACGTCCACCTTGGGCAGGCCGGCGAAGATCGAGGCGAGGATGGTGCAGTTGACCATCGAGTCGACCATCGAGCCGGACTGGTCGACCACCACGATCAGCCGCGACGGGGTGGTCCGCCGGGCGGTCTGCCGGTAGTAGAGCCGGTCGACGTAGAGGCGCTCGTCGTCCGGGCTCCAGTTGGTGAGGTTCTGCCAGATGGTGCGGTCCAGGTCGAGGTTGCGGTAGACCCGCTTCGGCGGGATCGACCTGTCGACGGCGCCGACCGTGGCCTGCGCGACCTGGGTGCGCAGCACCTCGGCGACCTGGTCGACGTAGCGGCGGATCAGCGACTTGGCGTTCGCGAGCGCCACTCCGGAGAGGTTGGACTTGTCCCGCAGGAGCTGCTCGATCAGCGACATGCTCGGGGTCAGCCGGGCGGCCAGCGCCGGGTCGGCGAGCACCTCGCGCAACCGCATCCGGGCGACGAGGTCGCCTTCCAGCCCGGCGAGCGTGGCGCCCAGGCCGGTGCCCTCTCGGCGCAGCTCACCGGCCTGCGCGCCGCACGCCTGCTCGAACCAGCCGGCGTCGGCCTGCCAGCGGGCGAGCTGCCCGGCGCTGACCTCGCCGCCGCCGGTGGCGAAGACGTTGAGCAGCAGCTTGGACGCCAGCGCCGCGCGGCGTACCTCGGTCTCGGCCGGCTGGAACGGCCCGGCGGCGGCGGTGTCGTCGCCGGGGGTGAGCAGGCCGCGCAGCTCGCCGGCCAGCGCCGGGAAGCGCTGGACGACGGTGTCGACGGAGACGGCCGGGTCGAGCAGCGCGGCGGGCAGGCCGAGGTCGTCGACGACGGCGACGCTCGCCGACTCCAGCCCGGGTTGCTCGTCGGGGCTGAACAGGCGGGCGAGCAGCCGCCAGTAGAGCACCTGGCGGCGGTTGGCGTGGGTCCGGTCGTCGGTCATCGGCGCAGCAACCGTCCCGCGCGTTCGCGCAGCACGGCCACGGCGTCGCCCGCCTTGGCCTCGGCCTTCGCCGTCTTCGGGTCGGTGACGCCGCACGCCCAGTCGCCGTTGTGCGCCTCGACGGTCTGCTTCCTGACGGTGGCCCGGACCGCGAGGGGTTGCAGCAGCCAGCGGCCGTCGTCCCAGCGGAGCAGGCCCAGGCAGGCGGTGGAGGCGGCGACGAGCGCCGGGGTGAGCGGACCGGCGGCGGGCAGCCGGCCGGTGGCCAGGCGCAGGGGCCGGCCGTCGAGGTCGAGCGCCGGGGCACCGTCGTCGTCGCGGACGGTGTAGCCCTCGACCAGGACCGGTTCGGCGATCGCGGCGGGGTGGCGCAGCAGCGGCGCTGTCGCCGCGGCGGTGGCGCCGGCGAGCAGCACCCGGGCGGTGGCGAACGGGTCGGCCGGCTCGCCGAGCGTGGCCCGCTCCTCGGCCCAGCGCAGGTCCGCGCCGTGGGCGGTCAGGTCGGTGACGGTGACCGCCCGCCGTTGGGCCAGGGCGGTGAGCAGGATCGGGTACGCCTCCAGCAGCCGCCAGCCGGCCGGGCCGACGATGGTGGCGACCTTCGCCGCGACCACTGTGACCCGGACCAGCCGGGCGGTGCCGCCGCCGGCCGGTTCGAGCAGCGCGTGCACCTGTGCCTGGAACGCGGTGTCGTGCTCGTGCACGTCGACGCCGAGGGGTAGCAGCCGTCCGGAGACCGGCTCGCCGGGCGCGGTCTCGCCGTGCGCGCCGTGGCTGAGCAGGACGGCGCGGGTCCACAGGTCGGCCCACCGGCGGGCGGGCACCTGCGGCAGGGCCGCCACCGGCAGCGCGGCGCGCAGTTCGGCGGCGAGGCCGTCGAGCAGCACCGCGAGGCGGCGCAGTGCCGGTTCGGCGAGCGCGGCTTCGACCGGCGCGGCGGCGCCGGAGAGCAGCTCGTGGTCGGCGCCGCGCCAGCCGGCGAGCGCCAGCTCGTGCAGCCAGGCTCGTGCGCCGGCCAGGGCGGGGAGGGACGCGGCCGGGGCGGCGGGCGTGGCGGCCCACGGGGCGCGGGACCGGCCGCGCGCCGTGTCGAGGCGGTCGAGCAGGGCGTCGTGTGCGGCGCCGAGCAGCGCGGAGCGGGCCCCGGCGAGGGCGGCCAGGTGGTCCTCGGTGAGCGCGCCGGTGCGTACCGCGCCGGCCGCCTCGGTGACGCGGGCGGCCAGCGGGGTGCCGCCGACCGCGCCGGCCAGTGCGGCCCAGGCGGCGGCGCCCGGCTCGTCGAGGCGGGCCAGGCCTGCGGTGAGCGTGTCGTCGGCGCCGTCGACGACGGCGAGCGTCTCGGCCAGCGCGGGGATCGCCCCGTCGTGGAGCTGCGTGAGCTGCGCGGCGAGCATCAGCTCACCCCCGCGGTGGCCGGGAACCAGTGCAGCTCGGGCACCGCTGCCGTGTCGGCCGGGACCTCGAGGTAGGCCAGGTGGCGCAGGAAGCGACTGAACACCACGGCGGCCGGGCCCGGCTCGTGCCGCGCGTCGGTGCGAGCCAGCAGGGCGGTGCCGCCGGCGACGCCGTCGCCCACGTCGACGCGCAGGTAACGGGCGACCTGCTCGACGCCGTACTGGAGGACCGCCTCGTCGGCCAGCGCGTGCAGGTGCTTGCAGAGCATGCTGCCGCGCAGGCCGCCGCAGGGCCGGTTGTTGTTCGTGCTGCAGTTGACCGCGTGCGTGCCGGCGGTCACCGAGGAGACGTAGACCCGCTCCACGTCGGAGCCGCTGGACACCACCCCCTGCAACCGCCCGTCGGCCAGCTCCACGAAGGGCACCTTGGCCAGCTTGCGGGCCCGCGCGGGCGGCGCCACCCGCAGCACGCTGCGCCGTCGCCACGAGGCGTCCGTCGCCTCCGTCATCTTCCCGACCTCCCCGCCGGCCGGGCGCCGCCGGGCACGCCGGAACGCCGTCGCCGGCCGTGATCCGTGCCGCTGTGACGACAAGGATCATGGACCACGGGTACGACAGGACCGCCGTCGCCGGGCGGCGCCGGGAATACCGCGCTGCCCGGCGGGTAGAGGAGGGCGTGGTCGAGCCCGAGCCGTCGTGCCCGTGGCGCCCGGGCGGGCGGGTGGTGCCGTGACCCCCGCGGCTCCGGCGGCGCGCCGCGAGGTCCGGGAGGCGTACGAGCGGCTGCGCCGGTACTTCATCGTGGCTCTCCAGGCCGGTCTGGCCGCCGGTCTGGCCTGGTACGTGGCCAGCACGCTGCTCGACAATCCGCAGCCGCTGTTCGCGCCGGCGGCGGCGGTGGGCACCATCGCCGCGGCGATCGGCAACCGGATCCGGCGGACCGCCGAGCTGCTGGGCGGCGTGATCCTCGGAGTGCTGGTCGGCGACCTGCTCATCAAGCTGATCGGGGCGGGTCCGGTGCAGACCGGCCTGGTGGTCGCGCTGGCGATCTCGCTGGCGGTGGTGATCCGGGGCAGCGGCGCCGTGATGGTGCAGGCCGGCAGCACCGCGGTCCTGCTGGGCACGGTGGAGCCCAACGCGCCGGACCTGGCCGTGCCGCGTACGGCGAACGCGCTGGTGGGTGGCGGGGTGGCGGTGGTGGTGGCGTTGCTGGTGTTGCCGCTGAATCCGGTCCGGGTGGTGCACCGCGCGGCCGGGCCCACGCTGGACCTGTTCGCCAAGGAGCTGACGGCGACGGCGAACGCGCTCGCCGTCCGGGACGCCGGGGAGGCCGAGGCGGCGCTGGGCCGGCTGGAGGCGGCCGAGGTCGAGCGGGAGCAGACCACCGAGATCGTCGCGGCGGCCCGGGAGGTGACGTCGCTGTCGCCGTGGCGGTGGCGGCGCCGGGCCCAGTTGCGCCGCTACGAGAACGCCGCAGCCCATCTGGAGCTGGCGTACACGAACAGCCGCAACATGGTCCGCCGGGTGGTGGCGTTGCTGGAGGCCGGGGAGCCGGTTCCGCCGGCCCTGCCGGCCGCGGTGGAGGCGTTCGGGCAGTCGCTGCGGCTGCTGCACCGTGACTTCCTGGCCGGGCGGACGCCGGACATCGCCCGTACCCGGGCGCGGGACGCCGCGCGGGAGGCCGGCCGGGCGCGTGCCGCCGGTCTCGGTTTCTCCGGCACGATCGTGGTCTCGCAGCTGTTCATCGTGGTCGGCGAGTTGCTGCGGGCGTCCGGCATGACCAAGATCGAGGCGGACCGGATGGCCGGCGTCTGCGAGCATCGACCGGACTCCCGCCCGGACCCAAACGACCGTTAAGCTTCGGCTGTGGGAATCGAGGAACTGTACCCCGCCGGGCGACTGACCGCGGCCCAGCGCGCCACCGCCGCGGCGGGCCTGGACGCGCTGCTGCTCACCCCGGGTTCCGACCTGCGCTACCTGACCGGCTACGACGCCCGCGAGGGGGAGCGGCTGACCTGCCTGGTCCTGCCCGCCGAGGGCGAGCCGACGCTGATCGTGCCGGTGCTGGAACGGCCGGACGCCGAGGCCGCGCCCGGCACCGGGTACCGGATCGTCGACCACGCCGACGGCACCGACCCGTGGCCGCTGGTGCGCGCGGCGCTCCCCGGCCCGGTCCGCGCCGTCGGGCTGGCCGACCGGATGTGGGCGCAGCAGGTCCTCGCGCTGCGCGACGCGCTGCCCGGCGCGGCCCAGCGGCTCGCCTCCGACGTGCTGCGGGAGATGCGGATCCGCAAGTCGCCGGCCGAGGTGGCGGCGCTGGCCGAGGCGGGCGCCGCGATCGACGCGGTGCACCTGCGGATGGGGGAGTGGCTGCGTCCCGGCCGCACCGAGCGGGAGGTCGCGGCCGACCTCGCCGCCGCGATCCGGGCCGCCGGGCACGCCGCTGTCGACTTCGTCATCGTCGCCGCCGGCCCGAACGGCGCGAGCCCGCACCACGGCACCTCGGACCGCCCGATCGGCGTGGGCGAGCCGGTGGTGGTCGACATCGGCGGCACCATGCCGTCGGGCTACCGGTCCGACTGCACCCGCACGTACGTCGCCGGCGGTCCCGCCCCGGCGGAGTTCGTGGACTACTACGCGGTGCTGTGGGAGGCGCAGCGCGCCGCCGTGGCCGCCGTCGCGCCGGGCGTGACCGCCGAGGCCCTCGACGCGGTCGCCCGCGACGTCATCGGCGCCGCCGGGTTCGGCGACGCCTTCCTGCACCGCACCGGTCACGGCATCGGCCTCGACGGCCACGAGGAGCCGTACGTGGTGACGGGCAACCCCCGGCCGCTTCAGGCCGGCATGGCTTTCTCGGTCGAACCCGGGATCTACCTCGCCGGGCGGCACGGCGCCCGGATCGAGGACATCGTCGTCTGCACGACGGACGGCGGGCAACGGCTCAACACCACCCCCACGGAGCTCATCGCGCTATGAACGTCGACCGGATCCTGCCCACCGACGAGGCCCACGACCTGCTGGACCTCGCCACCGAACTCGCCGACCGGGAGCTGGCCCCGGCCGCCGCCGGTTTCGAGGCCCGCGCCGAGTTCCCCCGGGAGGTGCTGCGCACCCTGGGCCGGGCCGGCCTGCTCGGCCTGCCGTACCCGGAGGAGCACGGCGGGGCCGCCCAGCCGTACGAGGTGTACCTCCAGGTGCTGGAGATCCTCGCCAGCCGGTGGCTCGCAGTGGCCGAGGCGGTCAGCGTGCACACGCTGTCCTGCTACCCGGTGGCCCAGTTCGGCACCGACGAGCAGCGCAAACTCCTGCCGGACATGATCGGCGGGGAGCTGCTCGGGGCGTACTGCCTCTCCGAGCCGCAGGGTGGTTCGGACGCGGCGGCCCTGACCACGCGGGCGGTGCGCGACGGCGACGCGTACGTGGTCACCGGCACCAAGGCGTGGATCACGCACGCCCGGGTGGCCGACTTCTACAACATCTTCTGCCGCACCGGCGGTCCCGGCCCGAAGGGCATCTCCTGCCTGCTGGCCGACAGGTCCACGCCGGGCATCCACCCGCAGGCCGCCGAGCGCACCATGGGCCTGCACGCCTCGCCGATCGCGCAGATCGCCTTCGACGACGCCCGGGTGCCGGCGGACCGGCTGATCGGTGGCGAGGGCGCCGGGTTCACCATCGCGATGTCCGCGCTGGACTCCGGCCGCCTGGGCATCGCCGCGTGCGCTGTGGGCCTGGCCCAGGGCGCGCTGGACTACGCGGTCGGCTACGCCCGGGAGCGCCGCCAGTTCGGCCGGGCGATCATCGACTTCCAGGGGCTCGGGTTCAACCTGGCCGACGCCGCCACGCAGATCTCGGCCGCACGGGCGCTCACGCTCGCCGCCGCGCGGCTGCGCGACGCCGGACGCCCGTACTCGATCGAGGCGGCCAAGGCGAAGCTGTTCGCCACGGACGTGGCGATGCGGGTGACCACCGACGCGGTGCAGGTGCTCGGCGGCGCCGGGTACGTCGCCGACCACCCGGTCGAGCGGTACATGCGCGAGGCCAAGGTGCTCCAGATCGTCGAGGGCACCAACCAGATCCAGCGGCTGGTCATCTCCCGCGCGCTGGCGAAGGGCTAGCCTGTCGCGGTGACCTTCCCCCGGATCACCGTGGACCCCGACGTCATGGGGGGTGCGCCCTGCGTACGGCAGTCGCGCATCCCCGTGGCCACCCTGCTGGCCATGATGGCCGAGGGCATGTCCGTCACGGACATCCTCACCGACCTGCCGTTCCTGGACGAGGAGGACATGGCGGAGGTGCTGAACTTCGCCGCGGACGCGGTGCGCGACCGGACGGCGCGCTGAGCGTCACCGCGGCGGGCCGGGTGCGGCGTGGGAGCGCTTTTCCGGCTAGGGTGCAGCGCGTGGAGGAGATCGACCGTGCCATCGTCGCCGCGCTGACCGGGGACGGTCGGCTGTCGTACACGGATCTGGCCGAGCGGGTGGGCCTGTCGGTGTCGGCCGTGCACCAGCGGGTCCGCCGGCTGGAGCAGCGCGGGGTGATCAAGGGGTATGCCGCGCGGGTGTCGTTCGAGGCGCTGGACCTGCCGCTGACCGCGTTCGTGGCGATCCGGCCGTTCGACCCGTCGCAGCCGGACGACGCGCCGGAGCGGCTGGCGCACCTGTCCGAGATCGACTCGTGCTACTCGGTGGCGGGGGAGGACTTCTATCTCCTGCTGGTGCGGGTGGCCGGTCCGGCCGACCTGGAACGGGTGCTGCAGGAGATCCGTACCGCCGCGAACGTCACCACGCGCACGACTGTGGTGCTGTCCACGCCGTACGAGAACCGGCCGCCGAAGAT
Organism: Micromonospora sp. BL1; assembly: GCF_003667485.1. NCBI lineage: Bacteria > Bacillati > Actinomycetota > Actinomycetes > Micromonosporales > Micromonosporaceae > Micromonospora > Micromonospora sp. BL1. The sequence continues at coordinate 9,046 of NZ_RCVK01000203.1, read as the reverse complement.
CAATGGCGAGCTGACCGGTCGGGGGCGTCCCCGTCCGTCGGCGGAGCCGGCAGGTTCCACCGCCTGACCACCCGCCGGCCGTGCTCGTGACCGAGCACGCTGAGCGTGGCGGTGTCCAGCCGCAGCAGCGCGCCGGCCGAGGGCGGCAGCCCGATCCAGCGCGCCCCCAGCACCCGCAGGCTGTGCCCGTGCCCGACGAGCGCGACGTCGCCCTCCTCCAGCAGCGGCGCGACCCGGTCCAGGACGCGGTCGAGGCGGGCGCCGACCTGCTCCGGTGACTCCCCGCCGGGACCGCCGTCGGTCCAGATCGTCCAGCCGGGCCGTTCGGCCTGGATGTCGGCGGTGGTGCGGCCCTCGTACTCGCCGTAGTGCCACTCGGCCAGGTCGGGCTCGATCGCGTCCACCGTGAGCCCGGCCAGGGCGGCGGTGCGGGTGGCGCGCTGCCGGGGGCTGGACAGCACCCGGGCGAAGCGCCGGCCGGCCAGCAGGGGAGCCAGCGCGGCCGCCTGCCGCTCGCCGTCGGCTGTCAGCTCCAGGTCGGTGTACGAGGTGTGCCGGTGGGCGGCGCTCCACGTGGTCTCGCCGTGCCGGATCAGCAGGATCTCGTTCACCGGCCCAGTCAACCACGGTCGGGCGGCGTCGGCCGGGCGTCGAACCTTCAACCTATTGTCCTAGGACGCACTACGCGATGTACACCGGTCAACGGCGTTTCACAGGACAGTCACCGGGGACGCGACAACGGCAAGGCGTAGCCGGACGAGGGAGGGCGACATGAGCTTCACCGACAAGGCGAAGAACAAGGCCCAGGAGATGAGCGGCATGGCCAAGGAGCGCATCGGAGACGTGACCGACAACGAGCGGTTGCGGGCCGAGGGCGCCTCCGAGCAGAGCACGGCGCGCGCCCGGCAGGCCGGGGAGCACGCCAAGCAGGCGGGCCGCGACGTCAAGGACGCCTTCAACAAGTGAGTACGCGAACGGCGGGCCACCTCATCGCAGAGGTGGCCCGCCGTTCGGGTGTCCGGGGTCAGTCGTCGCGGTGGGCGAGCCACCAGGCCTGGCCGGCCTCGGGCAGCGTGTCGATCGGGTCGTAGTAGGCGTAGCGCTTGTTCAGCGCCTCCAGGTCGGCCGACTCGATCGAGGTGCGGTAGTTCTTCGTCCAGTAGGAGATGCCGCGCTCACGGTCGTAGTCGGTGAGCATGTGCACCCAGCGCTTGCCGACGAACGGCACGTCGCAGACGATCCGCGGGGTGGCGTAGCCGGGCAGGTAGCCCATGATGTCGTGCTGGAGCTGCTGGGCGTGCCAGACCGGAACGCGCCAGTGCTCGGCGTTGGGGATCATGTCGCACATGTAGAAGTAGTACGGCAGGATGCCCGCCTCGCCCTGGAGCGCGAAGCAGAGGTCGAGCAGGTCGGCGCTGGTGGCGTTGACGCCGCGCATGAGCACGCCCTGGTTGCGGACGTCGCGTACGCCGACGTCGAGCGCGGTCTGGGCGGCCTTGGCGACCAGCGGGGTCAGCGACTGGGCGTGGTTGACGTGGGTGTGGATGGCCAGGTTGACGCCGCGGCGGGCGGCGGTGCGGGCGACCCGTTCGAGACCCTCGACCACGTCGGGCTGGAGCCAGTGCTGGGGCAGGCCCATGAGCGCCTTGGTGGCGAGCCGGATGTCGCGGATCGTCTCGATCTCCAGCAGGCGCATCAGGTACGACTCGAGGTTGCGCCACGGCACGTTGGCGACGTCGCCGCCGGAGACGACCACGTCGCGTACGCCGGGGTGGGCCTTGAGGTACGTGATGTGGGCGTCGTAGCGGTCGACGGGCTTGAGGGTGAGCTTGAGCTTGTCGACGGCGGGGGTCGAGTTGCCGACGAGGTCCATGCGGGTGCAGTGGCCGCAGTACTGCGGGCAGGTGGAGAGCAGCTCGGCGAGGACCTTGGTGGGGTAGCGGTGGGTGAGGCCCTCGGCGACCCACATGTCGTGCTCGTGGAGGCTGTCGCGGCTGGCGTACGGGTGGGACGGCCAGTCGGTGCGCCGGTCGGAGGCGACCGGGATCATGTAGCGGCGGATCGGGTCGGCGAGCAGCGCCTCGGTGCTCATCGTCTGATGCGGCACCATGGTGTTGAGCATCTGCGGCGGCACCAGCATGGACATGGTGGCCTGGGCCTTCTGGTCGGCCTCCAGGTCGGCGTAGAAGGTCTCGTCGACGGTGTCGCCGAGGACGGCGCGCAGCTGCTTGATGTTCTTGACGCAGTTGACCCGCTGCCACTGGGCGCTCTCCCACTGGTCGCGGGTGATGTGGCGCCAGCCGGGGAAGCGGGTCCAGTCGGGTTCGACGAGGGGCGCGCGGCGGTATTCGTAGGGCTGTCCGGCGGCCGGGACGGTGGCCGGCGCGTGGCGGGGCGTCGGGATGGTCTCCACCGGTTGGGTCTGGGTCACGGCCCCTCCTCGTCAGTGTGCGGGTTGATCAACGGTTGCGAAGGCTACTGGAAAATCTGCGGTGAAGAAATTAGTCTGCCGTAAGTTTTCCCGCGACGCGACCCCTGGCCGGGGGTTCGGGCGGCTGGACATAGGGGGTCGGCGTGACGTCACCGGTGGGTCTGCACCGAGTCGTGGAACCGGCGGGGGTGCTCCCGCAGGCGGCCTGGCGGTTGGACCCGGACCCGCGGATCGCGGCGAACGAGGTGCGGATCCGGGTCGAGCGGCTGAACCTGGACGCGGCGAGTTTCCGGCAGTTGGCGGAGAAGCACGGCGGCGACGGGGAGAAGGTCCGCGCCGAGGTGCTGGAGATCGTGTCGACCCGGGGGAAGATGCAGAACCCGGTGACCGGTTCGGGCGGCATGCTGATCGGCACCGTCGAGGAGGCGGGCCGCCGGTCGCCGCTGGGGCTGAAGGCGGGTGACCGGGTGGCGACGCTCGTGTCGCTGACGCTGACGCCGCTGACGATCCTCGACGGGCTGGCCCGCTGGGACGGGCGCAGCGAGCAGGTGCCGTGCGACGGGTACGCGATCCTGTTCGCCCGGTCGATCGCGGCGGTGCTGCCGCCGGACCTGCACCCCGAGCTGTCCCTGGCGGTGCTGGACGTGTGCGGGGCGCCGGCGTTGACGGCGCGGGTGGTGGCCGAGCAGGTGGCGCGGCGCTCGCGTGAGGGTGATCCGCGTCCGGTGTCGGTGGCGGTGATCGGCGGGGCCGGCAAGAGCGGGTCGTTGTCGCTCGCGGCGGCGCGGCGGGCGGGCGCCGCCCGTACCGTCGGGGTGGTTCCGGTGGCGTCGGAGCGGGACGCGCTGACGGCGGCCGGGCTGGCCGACGTGGTGGCGCTGGCCGACGCGCGGGATCCGGTGGGGTTGTCGACGGCGGTGACGACGGCGCTGGGCGTGCCGGCGGACGTGACAGTGGTGTGCGTGGACGTGCCGGGGTGTGAGCACGGCGCGGTGCTGGCCACGGCGGACGGCGGTACGGTGATCTTCTTCTCGATGGCGACGAGTTTCGCGGCGGCGGCGCTGGGCGCGGAGGGCCTGGCGGCGGACGTGACGATGCTGGTGGGCAACGGGTACGTGCCGGGGCACGCGGCGCTGGCGTTGGATCTGTTGCGGGCCGAGCCGGGGGTGCGCGGTCTGTTCGAGGCGCGTCTGGCGGCAGACTGAGGCCATGACGAACCCCTCGACGCTGTATCGCGGTGGAGTGCTGCACTGTCCGGCGGACCCGAGCGCGACGGCGCTGCTGGTGCGGGACGGGCGGATCGCCTGGTTGGGTACTGATGCGGACGCGCCGCGGGCGGACCGGGTGGTGGAGCTGGGCGGTGCGCTGGTGACGCCGGCGTTCGTGGACGCGCACGTGCACGCGACGGATACCGGGTTGGCGTTGTCGGGGCTGGATCTGTCGGCGGTGCGGTCGGCGGGTGGGCTGCTGGAGGCGGTGTCGGCGTTCGCGGCGGGCCTGCCGGGTGACGCGGTGGTGCTGGGGCACGGCTGGGACGAGTCGGGCTGGGCGGATCGGGCGTTGCCTGATGCGGCGGCGCTGGACCGGGCGGCCGGTGGGCGGCGGGTGTATCTGTCGCAGGCGTCGATCCATTCGGCGCTGGTGTCGGCGGCGTTGCTGGCGGCGTGCCCGGAGGTGGTGTCGGCGGCCGGGTACGAGGCGTCGGGGGGGTTGCGGCGCGACGCGCATCACGTGGTGCGGGCGGCGGCGTTCGCGTCGGTGACGCGGGCGCAGCGGGTGGCGGCGCAGCGGCGGGCGCTGGAACACGCGGCGTCGCTGGGTGTCGCGGCGGTGCACGAGTGCGGTGGTCCGGACATCTCCGACGAGGAGGACTTCACCGGGCTGCTGGCGATCTCGGGGGCCGGGGTGCCGGAGGTGTACGGGTACTGGGGTGAGCTGCTGGGTGCGGCGAAGGCCCGGGAACTGGGTGCGGTGGGCGCGGGTGGTGACCTGTTCGCGGACGGGGCGCTGGGGTCGCGGACGGCGCACGTGTCGGCGGCGTACCTGGACGGTGAGGCGGGGGCGTGCGGGCACGGGTACGTGTCGGCGGAGCAGGTGCGTGATCATCTGCTGGACTGCGCGGCGCACGGGTTGCAGGGCGGGTTCCACGCGATCGGGGACGCGGCGATCGGGACGGTGCTTGCGGGGTTCGGGCTGGCGGCGCGGTCGCTGGGTGTGGACCGGTTGCGGGCGGCCCGGCACCGAGTGGAGCACGCGGAGATCATGAGCAAGGCGCTGATCGCCGGGTTCGTGGAGTACGGGATCGTGGCGTCGATGCAGCCGGCGTTCGACCGGTTGTGGGGTGGCGCGGGCCGGATGTACGAGTCGCGGCTGGGGTTGGCCCGATCGTTGGAGTCGAATCCGATGGGTGCGATGCACGGGGTCGGTGTGGCGTTGGCGTTCGGGTCGGATTCGCCGGTGACGCCGTTGGATCCGTGGGGGTCGGTGCGGGCGGCGGCGGCGCATCACAACCCGGCGCAGCGGATGAGTGTGCGGGCGGCGTTCGCGGCGCACACGCGCGGCGGGTGGCGGGCGGTGCACCTGGACAACGAGGGTGTGCTGGCGTTGGGGGCGCCGGCGACGTTCGCGGTGTGGGACACCCCGGCTGGTGTGGAGCGGGGGCTGCCGGTGGTGCTGGCCGAGGATCCGGAGTTGCGGGGCGCGGACGATCCGACGCCGCTGCCGGTGTGCCGGGCCACCGTGTTGCGCGGTGACGTGATCTATGAGGAAGGGTCTTCGTGACAGGGAAGCTTGGGCTGGATCCGGCGCTGGTGGCGCGGGCGCGGGAGTTGGCGCGCCGGGCCGGGCAGCCGGTGGTGGATCTGGCGCGCAGCCACACCACGGTGTCGGTGGAGCGGGCGGTGCTGCGGCTGGCCGGGGTGACCGGCGCGGACCCGGACGGTATTCCGTGGGTGAACCGGCTCGTGGACGCGGTGGTCGCGGACGTGGGGCTGGGGCACGGGGTGGCGGCGCCGGTGTTCGACGCGCTGGCGCGTGAGGGCATCGCCGATGTGACGTTGCTGGCGCAGAAGGCCGCGGCCGGGTCGGTGCGGTTCGCGCAGCCGTCGGGGAAGGCGGCGACGGCTGCGCGGCGGGCGTCTCGTAAGGCGGTGGCGGCGGGGATCCGCGGCATCGACCGGCGGCGCGCGGAACGGGACCGCCTCGTCAAGCGGTTCGGGGATCCGGAGCGGCGGCCGTGGATCTACCTGATCGTGGCGACGGGTGACATCTACGAGGACATTCCGCAGGCGCAGGCGGCGGCGCGGGCCGGCGCGGACGTGATCGCGGTGATCCGGTCGACGGGGCAGTCGCTGCTGGACTACGTGCCGGAGGGGGCGACCCGGGAGGGGTTCGCGGGCACGTACGCGACGCAGGAGAACTTCCGGCTGATGCGGGCGGCGCTGGACGAGACGTCGCGGGAGCTGGGCCGGTACGTGCGGCTGACGAACTACGCGTCGGGTCTGTGCATGCCGGAGATGGCGACGTTGGCCGGCCTGGAGCGGCTGGACATGATGCTCAACGACTCGATGTACGGGATCCTGTTCCGCGACATCAACCCGATCCGCACGTTCGTGGACCAGCGGTTCTCGCGGCAGGTGCACGCGCGGGCGGGGATCATCATCAACACCGGTGAGGACAACTACCTGACCACCGCTGACGCGGTGGACGAGGCGCACACGGTGACGGTGTCGCAGCTGCTCAACGAGTTCTTCGCGCACGAGGCGGGGCTGGCGGACTGGCAGCTGGGGCTGGGGCACGCGTTCGAGATCAACCCGGATGTGCCGGAGTCGTTCCGGTTGGAGCTGGCGCACGCGTTGCTGGCGCGGGAGTTGTTCCCGGACGCGCCGTTGAAGTGGATGCCGCCGACGAAGCACATGACCGGTGACGTGTTCCGGGGAAACCTGCTGGACGGGTTCTTCAACCTGGTGGGCACGATGACCGGGCAGGGGATCCTTCTGGTGGGGATGATGACCGAGGCGGTGGTGACGCCGTGGCTGTCGGACCGGGACATCGCCCTGCAGAACGTGCGGTACGTGCTGGGTGCGGCGGGCGGGTTGCACGAGGACTTCGTGCCGGCGCCGGGCGGGTTCATCCAGCAGCGGGCGCACCGGGTGCTCGGTGAGGCGGTGGATCTGCTGGAGCGTATCGGGGACCAGTCGTTGCTGACGGCGATCGCCGAGGGCACGTTCGGGATCATGAAGCGGCCGGCGGACCGGGGCAAGGGCCTGGACGGGGTGGCGCGGCACGAGGCGGACTACTACAACCCGGCCACCGAGATCCTGGAGGTGGCGGCGTGAGCGAGCGCACCGAGCGGAGCGAGAAGACCGTCGTGCGGCCGTACGGGGACACCACCGGTGACGGCATGGTGCAGGTGTCGTTCACGTTGCCGGTGCCGCACGACAAGCGGGCCGAGGGCGCGGCGGTGCAGCTCGCCAACAAGATGGGCATGGACCCGGCGATGCTGGTGCACGCCAAGCCGATCGGCGACGGGTTCACGTTCTTCGTGGTGTACGGGCGGGTGAACCACCTGGTGGACCTGGCGAAGGTGCAGGTGGTGGAGCGTGACTATCCGCTGCTGTCGGCCAAGGAGGTCAACGCGGTGGTGAAGCGGCAGCTGCGCCGCAAGCTGTCGGTGGTGGGCGCGTGCATCGGCACGGACGCGCACACCGTCGGCATCGACGCGATCCTCAACGTCAAGGGCATCGCCGGTGAGAAGGGCCTGGAGTACTACCGGGAGCTGAAGGTCACGAACCTGGGCGCGCAGGTGAGTGTGCCGGAGCTGGTCGAGGCGGCCCGGCGGGAACGCGCCGACGCGGTGCTGGTGTCGCAGGTGGTGACGCAGCGCGACGCGCACCTGCACAACACGCGGGAGATGTCCGCGGCGTTCCGGGAGGCGATGCCGGCCGGACGCCGGCCGCTGCTGATCGTCGGCGGGCCGCGGTTCGACGAGACGATGACCGGCGAGCTGGGCGTGGACCGGATCTTCGGCCGTGGCACCACTCCGGGTGAGGTCGCCAGTTACCTCGTCCACGCTTTGATCACCTCCAGGAAGGCGAACACCCCATGAGCGATCCGCGTGTCGGTCTCACAGTCGTCCACCGCCGGTACGTGCCGTACTCCCACGCCCACTACGCGGGCAACCTGGTCGACGGGGCGTACGCGCTGGGGTTGTTCGGTGACGTGGCCACCGAGGTGTGCATCCGCACCGACGGCGACGAGGGGTTGTTCGCCTCGTACGCCGATGTGCAGTTCCGGGCGCCGATGAAGGCCGGTGACGTGCTGGAGGTGACCGCGACGGTGACCCGGGTGGGCACGCGCAGCCGCACCATCGACTTCGCCGCCACCGTGGTGTGCCGGGGCCGTCCGGACAAGGACGAGTCGGCCGCCGAGGTGCTCGACGAGCCGATCGTGGCGGTCACCGCGACCGGCACTGTGGTCGTACCGCCGTCGCCGTGAGCGAGCCGATGTTGCGCGCCGTCGTCTGCGCCGACGTCGGGTCGACGTACACGAAGGCGGCGGTGGTGGACCTCGACGGCGGCCGGCTGGTCGCCGCGGCGTCCGCGCCCACCACGGTGGGCACTGACGTCCTCCACGGCCTGGACGCCGCTGTCGGTGCGGCCACCGCGTCGGCCGGGGTCGCTGAGGTGCCCTGGTACGTGTGTTCTTCGGCCGGTGGTGGGCTGCGCCTGGCGGTGGTGGGTTACGAGCCCCTCGTCACCGCTCAGGCGGGCCGGCGGGTCGGTCTGTCGGCGGGCGCGAACGTGGTGCACGTGGCGGCGGGGCGGCTGTCCGGGGCGGACGTGGCGGCGTTGCGGGCGGCCCGCCCGGACGTGGTGCTGCTGGTGGGCGGCACCGACGGCGGCGACGCGGACACGGTGACGCACAACGCGACGCGGCTGGCGAAGGCCCGGTTCCGGGTGCCGGTGGTCCTCGCCGGCAACGCCGACGTGCGCGACGACCTGCACGCGCTGCTGGCGGGCGCGGGGGTGCCGGTGACGGCGGCGGACAACGTGCTGCCCCGCATCGGGGTGCTGGAGCCGGCGTCGGCGCGGGCGGCGATCCGGGAGGTGTTCCTGCGGCACGTCATCGGCGGCAAGAAGCTGTCCCGGGGTACCCGGTTCACGCGGCTGGTCCGCGCCGCCACCCCGGACGCGGTGCTCACCGGCGTGGAGGTCCTCGCCGGCACGCTCGGCGGTGACCTCGCCGTGGTGGACGTGGGTGGGGCCACCACCGACGTGTACTCGGTGCTCACGCCCGACGAGCGGGACAGCGGGCCGAGTCAGGAGGTCGCCGGGACGCTGTGGCGGGCGCGCACCGTCGAGGGTGACCTGGGCATGCGGTGGAGCGCGCCGGGTGTGGTGCGCGCCGCGGCCGAGGAGCGGCTGCTCGACCCGGCCGAGGAGGCGGAGCTGGCGGAAGCGGCGGCGGTCCGGGCGGCCGATCCGGGGTTCCTGCCCGCCGGTGACGGCGAGCGGGCCGTGGACCGGCGCATCGCGGCGCTGGCCGCGACCGTGGCGTTGCGGCGGCACGCGCGGGGCGCGGCGACGGGGGAGCGGGCCGGGCGGGACCTGCGGG
>NZ_RCVK01000176.1:0-33055 GCF_003667485.1 Micromonospora sp. BL1 | reverse complement strand
TTGTATAAGAGACAGGTCCACCGGGTCGATCGTGGAGTTGACGGTCCAGCGGGACACGGCCACTTCCCCGCTCGGCGGCGTCCGCGCGCTTGCCGCGCCTTGTTGACCAAGGAGTTTGGGGCGGGAAGGACGTCTCTCCCGGACACGAACTCCTTGATCACCGCCGGAGCTGCCCCCGGGGGCGGAGAGCGGGGAGGCTGGGCGGAGGGAGAGTCAGGTGTTCTGCTTGATGCGGTTCGTCAGCTCGGCGATCTGGTTGTAGAGCGAGCGCCGCTCCGCCATCTGCTGACGGATCTTGCGGTCCGCGTGCATCACAGTGGTGTGGTCCCGGCCGCCGAACGCCTGCCCGATCCGGGGCAGCGACAGGTCGGTCAGCTCGCGGCACAGATACATGGCCACCTGACGCGCGTTCACCAGCACCCGGGAGCGGGAGTGGCCGCGCAGGTCCTCCAGGCTCACGCCGAAGTAGTCGGCGGTCGACACCATGATCTGGTCCGCAGTGATCTCCGGGCCGGCGCCGTCCGGGATGAAGTCCCGCAGCACCTCCTCGGCCAGCGACAGCTCGACCGAGGACCGGGTGAGGCTGGCGAAGGCGGTGACGCGGATCAGCGCCCCCTCCAGTTCGCGGATCGAGTTCGACACCCGGGACGCGATGAACTCCAGGACGTCCGGCGGTGCGAACAGCCGTTCCTGCGCCGCCTTCTTCTGGAGGATCGCGATCCGCGTCTCCAGGTCCGGCGGCTGGATGTCGGCCAGCAGGCCCCACTCGAAGCGCGTACGCAGCCGGTCCTCCAGCGTCGCCAGCTGCTTCGGCGAGCGGTCGGACGTGATCACGATCTGCTTGTTGGCGTTGTGGAGCGTGTTGAACGTGTGGAAGAACTCCTCCTGCGTCCGCTCCCGGTTCTCCAGGAACTGGATGTCGTCGATCAGGAGGATGTCCACGTCCCGGTAGCGGCGCTGGAACGCGCTCGTCTTGTCGTCACGCAGCGAGTTGATGAAGTCGTTCGTGAATTCCTCGGTCGAGACGTACCGGACCGAGCGCGCGTTGCCGAGCGTCGTGGCGTAGTGCCCGATGGCGTGCAGCAGGTGGGTCTTGCCCAGCCCGGAGCTGCCGTAGATGAACAGCGGGTTGTACGCCTTGGCCGGCGACTCGGCCACCGCCACGCTCGCGGCGTGCGCGAACCGGTTCGACGAGCCGATGACGAACGTCTCGAACATGTACTTCGGGTTGAGCCGGTTGCCGCCGCTCTCCGTACCGCCGGGAAGCCTGCGGTCGGCCTGGCCGCCGCCGGGGCGGTGGTGGTCGGCGCCACCGCGGCCGGGGCCGTTGTCGGTGGCGCCGTCGCGGGGCAGGCCGCGCATCGGCGCGGGGCCGGCGGCCGGGCTCTCCCGGTAGCGGGGCTCGTATCCGCCGGCGTCGGGCATCGGCGGTTCGACACGGGTGCGCTCGTCGAAGCCGCGGCGTTCGGGCGCGGTGCGCACCGGCTCGGCGAACGCGGCGCTGAAGAGCGTGTCCTGCGCGTCGCGGCCGGCCGGGATCAGGTGCGGGCGGCCGCCGTCGGCGCTCCGCTGGCGCGGCGCCGGCTCGTCGAGCGGCTGCTCCGGGCGCGGTTCGGCGTATCCGGGCTCCGGACGGGAGTCGGCGTAACCGGACTCCGGGCGGGAGTCGGTGTATCCGGGCTCGGAGCGGGCGCCGGCGTAACCGGACTCCGAGCGGGAGTCGGCGTACCCGGATTCCGGGCGCGGCGACGGGAAAGCCGGGGCGGACGCGTGCGGGCCGGGCTGGTCGAAGCCGGGCAGCGGGGCGGCGCCGTCGTGCTCGGGCAGCGGCTCCGGACTGCTGCGGTACACGGTGCCGGCCGGACGGGCATTCGGGTCGTCGGCGACCCGTACGGTGACCGCCACCTGGATCGGCCGGCCGAGCCGGCGGCTCAACGCCTCGGTGATGGCCGGGCGGAGCCGGGACTCGATCACGTCCCGGGTGAAGGCGTCCGGCACCGAGAGCAGCGCGGTGTCCTCGACGATCGCCCGCAGCCGGGTGAGCCGGAGGTACGCCCGTTGCTGCGCGGAGATGATCTCGTCGGCGAGTTCGTCGGTGGTCGCCGTCCACACCGCGGCAAGGTCGGTCGCTCCGGTCACCGTCGTGCCACCCCCTCGCCTGCTCCTTCTCACGCCCGCCCGGACGGCTGACCGGTCGTCATCCACAAGTTATCCACAGCCTGTGTACCGACCGATTGTGGCCGCCCACCGGACGCGGGTCGGACCTGCCCCCCTCGATCCACGGAGGCGTTGAAGCGGGTTCACCGTGCCGAACGATTCAACAGCGTGTCCGGTCTTGCCGATCGGCGACAAACCCCGGACCCCCGACGCCGACCGCAATCGCGCACGCTAACAGCGCGGACCCCACAGCATCAACCGGCGACACCCTGACGACCTTGGCAACATCAGTGAAAACCGCCCCTTCGGTCGCGCTTGCCCGCAGGTCGGACGCCCGAGTGTGACGTTTGACGGTCATTGCGCCCCTGCGTAGGCTGGAGCGGCTGCTCTCTCGCCCTCTGCTAGGGTGATTGATGCTTGCTGTCCGTGGCTGTCACCTCGCATCGCCGGGGAGCGTGTCACGGCAGCGCCGATCGGAGGTCACCGACAGGTGATCTGGACCAGCACACGACCCCGGGCGATCCGCCGCGCGGGGCGTACGACAACGGAGAGCCTGACGTGAGCAAGCGCACCTACCAGCCGAACAACCGCCGGCGCGCGAAGACCCACGGCTTCCGGCTGCGCATGCGCACCCGTGCCGGCCGCGCCATCATCTCGACCCGTCGCTCCAAGGGCCGCGCCCGCCTGTCGGCCTGACGCCGACAGGTCCGGTCCGGGGACGTGGGCAGTCGTGCTGGCCGCCGCGCAACGACTGCGGCGCAGTAACGACTTCGCCGCAGCGGTTCGCGGTGGCCGACGCGTCGGCCGTGGCGCCGTCGTGGTCCACCTGACCCTCCCCGAGCCGATCGGCACCACCGCGACACTCTCGCCGGAGCCGGCGCGACGCAGCGGTGCGGAGACCTCCGCACCGAGCCGCGCCGGCTTCGTCGTGTCCAAGGCCGTCGGCGGCGCGGTGGTCCGCAACAAGGTCCGCCGCCGGCTCCGGCACCTGGTCCGCGAGCGGCTGGCCGAGCTGCCCGCCGGCACCACCCTCGTGGTACGCGCGCTGCCCGCGGCAGCCGACGCGACGTACACCCGGCTCGGGGCCGACCTGGACGCCGCTCTCGCCGCCGCGCGGACCCCCAGGGGACGGCGGTCGCGGTGACCGGCTCGCCGACGGCGACTCCGTCGCCCACAACCGGTGCCCGCATGCTGCTGGCGCCCATCATCGCGTACCGTCGGTGGATAAGTCCGGCACTGCCGGCCCGCTGCCGGTTCTACCCGTCGTGCAGTGCCTACGCCGTCGAGGCGGTGTCCCGGCACGGTGCGCTGCGGGGAGCCTGGCTGACGGTCCGTCGGCTGTCGCGCTGCCACCCCTTCCACCCTGGTGGACACGACCCGGTTCCGGAGCCGGGCGACCGCCGCCGTTCCGACGTGACTGGAGCCTGAGTGTTTAGTCTCGACTGGATCTACTACGCGATCTCGTGGATCCTGCTGGCCTGGCACTCGGCCTGGGACGCCATCGGAGTGCCGGTCGGGGCCGTGATCGGTACGAACTGGGCCTGGATCCTCGCCATCATCTTCCTGGTGGTGACGGTCCGGGTGATCCTGTTCCCGGTCTTCGTCAAGCAGATCAAGTCGCAGCGTGCCATGCAGGCGCTCCAGCCCAAGGTGAAGGAGCTCCAGGAGAAGCACAAGGGTGACCGGGAGACGCTCCAGAAGGAGATGATGGAGCTCTATCGGAAGGAAAAGGCCAACCCGCTCATGGGCTGCCTTCCGATGTTCCTCCAGATCCCGGTCTTCCTTGGCCTGTTCCACACGCTCCGGCGGCTCAACCCCGACAACCAGGGCAAGACCCTGTACGGCTGGACCGTCGACCAGTTCAACAGCGCCTCCAACGCGAAGCTGTTCACCGCGCCGATCTCCGGCAAGTTCGGCTCCACCGCCGACGAACTGAGCCGGCTCGGCGCGAGCACCGGCACGGTCAAGGTGGTCGCCGGCATCCTGGTGCTCATCATGATCGCCACCACCTACCTGACCAGCCGTCAGATGATCCTCAAGACCGGCTGGGCCGAGGACCCGCAGCAGCGCATGGTGCAGCGGCTGATGCTCTACGGCATCCCGCTGTCGCTGCTGATCTCGGGTGCGATCTTCCCGATCGGTGTGATCATCTACTGGGTCACCAACAACCTCTTCACGCTCGGCCAGCAGCAGTGGGTGCTGCGGAAGTTCCCGCCGCCGCCGACCGCGAAGAGCGCCACCGCCGGCAAGAGCACTTCCGGCAAGGGCCCGGTGCAGCCGGCCAAGGCCGGTGGCCTGTTCGGCCGCAAGACGACCCCGCCGGCGGCGAAGGCTCCGGCCGCGGCGCCGAAGGTGGCCGGTCCGAAGCCGGGCGCCAAGCCGGTCAACCCGAAGAAGGGCGGCAACAAGCCCGCCAAGCGACAGGGCTGAGCCCACAGGGCCACCGCCGCGACGCCGGCGGTGGCCCGTTCCGGCCGCGTGCTGCCCTCCGAGGAGTCGGCGCCGGGCCGGAATCGCCGCGCGGAGCGCGGACACGGGCGAAACTGGCCCGTACAGACGTGCCCGAGGGCACCCGGCGAACCTCCCGCCGGCCCCGGGAGACCAGCGGACCCCCGACGGTCCGGCCGAGCGAGTACGGAGATGAGACCCGTGACCGAGACCAGCATCCCCAGCGCCGACCAGTCCCTGGACGAGGAGACCCCCGTTACCGCCGCCACCGAGACCGAGGACGCCGCGGGCGAGGCCCGGGAGAAGAAGGCCCCGGCCGAGAGCGACCTGTTCCGGCAGAGCGAGATCGCCGCCGACTACGTCGAGGGTCTGCTGGACATCCTCGACTACGACGGCGACATCGACGAGCTGGTGTCCGGTGGCCGCCCGGTCGTCGAGGTGGTCGGCGGGCGGCTCCAGAACCTGGTCGGCCAGCGCGGCGCGACCCTGGAGGCGCTCCAGGAACTGACCCGGCTGGCCGTGTTCCGTCAGACCGGCACCCCGAGCCGGCTGCTGCTCGACGTCGGCGGCTACCGGGCCACCCGGCGCAAGGAGCTGGCCGCCGTGGCGAAGAACGCGGTCGAGAAGGTCAAGGAGCACGGTGAGCCGGTGCGCCTGGAGCCGATGTCCGCGTTCGAGCGCAAGTGCGTGCACGACGTGGTGAACGCGATGAGCGGGGTGGAGAGCGAGTCCGAGGGCGTCGAGCCCAACCGCCGCATCGTCGTCCGCCCGGTGACGGACTGAGGTCCGTGATCTCCGACGAGACGACGGCAGGAGCCGTGACCGGCCCGGGCGGTACGCCGCCCGGGCCGTCGGCTGTGCGCCCCGACAACACTGTCGACCCGGTCTTCTCCGACGACGACGGGCCGGCCGACCCGGCGTACCCGGGAAGGGCGGTGACCGACCCCGGCGAGCCCGCCTTCTCCGCGGAGCCGGCGGTGGTGACCGGGATCGAGCCCGCCGACCCGGCGGTGGACGTGACACCCGCCTTCTCCGGTGAGCAGGCGGCGGACGTGACGCCGGCCGACCCGGCTGCCGTGGCCGACCCGGTCTTCGCGGAGCCGTCGGAGGACGAACCGTCCCTCGTGGACAGTGATGCCGCACCCGATCCGGCGTCGGCGACGCTGCCACCCGAACTGGCGGAGGCCGCCCGCGCGTTGTTCGGCGACCGGCTCGACCTGGCCGCCGCGTACGCCGAACTGCTCGCCACCGACGGCGTGGTCCGCGGCCTCATCGGCCCCCGCGAGACGCCGCGGCTCTGGGAGCGGCACCTCCTCAACTGTGCGGTGGTGGCGGAACGGATCCCGGAGGGCGCCAGCGTGATCGACGTCGGCTCCGGCGCCGGGCTGCCGGGCCTGGTGCTGGCGATCGCGCGTCCCGACCTCACCGTGACGCTCGTCGAGCCGCTGGCTCGACGGACCGCCTTCCTGATCGAGGCGGTACAGCGGCTCGGCCTGACCCGGGACGTCCGTGTGTTCCGTGGACGGGCCGAGGAGGCGGCGGCCGGCTCGCGTGACCGGGAACCGCTGAGCGCCGACATCGTGACGGCCCGCGCGGTGGCGCCGCTGGACCGGCTCGCCTCCTGGTGCCTGCCGCTCGTGGCCCCCGGCGGCCGGCTCGTCGCGCTCAAGGGCGCATCGGCGGCCGACGAGATCACCGAACACACCGAGGCCGTGACCCGCCTCGGCGGTGGGACGCCGGAACTGCATCGCTGCGGCGAAGGGGTGATCGACCCGCCGGCGACCGTGGTCGAGGTGGTCCGGGAGCGCGTGGTCAACCCGCGCCGTCCGAAGAAGCCGAAGCGGTCGCGTGGCGGTCGCCGTCGCGGCGACCGCTGAGCGGGTACGCCATTCCGCACGCCCGATCCGGTCGTTGGACCGGTGGGCGTGACGCGATCGATCACAACCCGACATGGACCCACCGCGCCCGTCGGCCGTAGGCTGACCGCGCGTCGATAGTGTGGAACGGCGGTGCCGGGCGGCACCCGAACCCGATGGTTCCCGCCGATCCGACAGGCGCCGTGCGAGGCGCGGACGCGATTCGACGGGTGCGGACCGACCATCCGGAGCGGGTAGGGATGACAGGTGCATGACGACGGCAGGTACGACGATCCACGGTTGACCGGACCAGGAGGCCAGCCCTCCGCCGACCCCGTTTCACGTGAAACCAACGACCAGGAGTGGACGGTGAACGAGTCCGGCGAACCGTCCTCCCCGTACCCGGCTCAGCCGTCCAGGCGACGGGAGCCGTCGGCTGGCGGGCCCGTACGTCCTGTCTCGTCGGTGCCGGCGAACGTACCGCCGGCCCGCGACCCGCTCGACCCGGCCGACGGCCCGGTGAACGCACCGACCCCGCGCCCGCCCGCGGTGCGGGCGAACGCCGCGGTGCCCACCCGCTACGAACCCCAGCCGCCCGTCTCGGCCGTTCCGCATCAGGCCGCCCCCGAGGTCACCGCGGCGCCGTCCGACACGCCACAGGCAGACGGGTACGGGGACGAGGTAGACGCCAGCACGTACGTTTCACGTGAAACCCCGACGCGCGAAGAGGATGATCCACCGTTGGCTATGGAGGCGATGCGCGCCGTGCAGATCCTGAATCCCAGCGGCGAGGTCACTATGCCGCGCCCCGACCGGACCCGGGTGATGTGCGTCGCCAACCAGAAGGGCGGCGTGGGTAAGACGACCACCACCGTGAACCTGGCCGTGGCGCTCGCGCTGCACGGCAACCGGGTGCTCGTGGTCGACCTTGACCCCCAGGGCAACGCCTCCACCGGTCTGAACGTGCCGCACCACACGGGCGTGCCCGACGTGTACGACTGCCTGATCGACAGCGTGCCGCTGGAGGAGGTGGCCCAGGCCGTCGAGGGCATCCCCAACCTGTGGTGCGTGCCGGCCACGATCGACCTGGCCGGCGCCGAGATCGAGCTGGTCTCCGTGGTGGCCCGGGAGTCGCGCCTGGCGCGCGCCATCGCCGCGTATCCGGGGCACTTCGACTACGTCTTCATAGACTGCCCGCCGTCGCTCGGCCTGCTCACCGTCAACGCGCTCGTGGCCGCGCAGGAGGTGCTGATCCCGATCCAGTGCGAGTACTACGCGCTGGAGGGCCTCAACCAGTTGATCAACAACATCAACCTGGTCCGCCAGCACCTCAACCCGAAGCTCGAAGTCTCCACGATCCTGCTCACCATGTACGACCGGCGTACCCGGCTGGCCGACGCGGTGGAGCAGGACGTCCGGAACCACTTCGGCGACAAGGTGCTCCAGGCCGTCATCCCCCGCAACGTGCGTGTCTCCGAGGCACCGAGCTACGGCCAGTCGGTGATGACCTACGATCCCGGTTCGCGGGGAGCCACGAGTTACTTCGAGGCCGCCCAGGAGATCGCGGAGCGAGGCGTCAAGGAGCCGGTGAGCCGGAATGCGTAGTGCGGAGATGTCGCTGGGAGGCGTCGCATGAAGAACCGTCCCCGCGGCGGACTGGGCCGAGGGCTCGGTGCCCTCATCCCCACCGGACCGGTACCGGGCGCCGAACCGGCTGCCGTCGAGCCGGAGTCGTCGACCGCTGCCGCGTCGCCGTCGGCTCCGGCCGCCGGTGCGACCGCCGCCATCACCGGCGGCGTCGGAAGCACCACGTCTCCTGCCGTCGAGCCCGAGCCTCAGTTGAGCCCGGTGCCCGGCGCCCGCTTCGCGGAGATCCCGGTCGACGCGATCGTCCCGAACCCGAAGCAGCCCCGGCACGTCTTCGACGAGGAGGCGCTGGAGGAGCTGAAGACCTCGATCCAGGAGGTCGGCTTCCTCCAGCCGATCGTGGTTCGCCAGCTCGACCCCGAGAAGTTCGAACTCGTGATGGGCGAGCGGCGCTGGCGTGCCGCCCAGGCGGTCGGCCGGGAGACCATCCCCGCCATCGTCCGGGACACGAAGGACGACGCGATGCTCCGGGACGCGCTCCTGGAGAACATCCACCGCGCCAACCTCAACCCGCTGGAAGAGGCGGCGGCGTACCAGCAACTGCTGGAGGAGTTCGGCGCCACGCACGAGGAACTTGCCCGGCGGATCGGCCGCAGCCGGCCGCAGATCTCCAACACCATCCGGCTGATGAACCTGCCGCCCGCCGTGCAGCGCCGGGTCGCCGCCGGCGTCCTGTCCGCCGGCCACGCCCGGGCTCTGCTCAGTCTGGACAACGCCGAGGCGCAGGAGGCACTCGCGGAGCGGATCGTCCGCGAGGGCATCACGGTTCGCGGCGCCGAGGAACTGGTGCACCTGGCGCTCGCCGAGGAGCCGGCGAAGTCGGCCGCCGCCAAGCGCCGGCCGAAGCCGCACGCCCCGGCCCTCACCGATCTCGCGGACCGGCTCTCCGACCGGTTTGACACTCGGGTGAAGGTCGACATCGGCCGCAGCAAGGGCAAGATCACGATCGAGTTCGCCACGGTCGACGACCTGGAGCGGATCGTCGGCATCATCGGTGTCGGCGAGGACGGACAGCCCCAGGAGTAGCCCGGCACCTCCGGTCGTCGATCCGGCCGCACCCCTCGTCGGGCGGTGCGGCCGGATCGGTGTTTACAGGCCGCTGTCGGCGTCGGACTTCGTCGTGCTGGTGGCTCCACCGAGGGTCGTCAGATGGTCCGCGTCGCACCTGGCTGATCGGGGCGGGCGGCTCGCTTCCTAGATCGGGTCGGTTGGTCGGCTGTCGAATGTCACCCCCGGTTTCACGTGAAACGGTTAGAGCTGGCCGAGGTGTGTGGCGCTCGCCGTGCCCTCGCAGACGGGGCGTGCGGCGCTCGCCGTGCCCTCGCAGACGGGGCGTGCGGCGCTCGCCGTGCCCTCGCAGACGGGCTGACGACAGGTCGAGCGGCCGAGCACTCTGAGGGCTTCGACAACAGGCGAGCCGGCACCGGTCGGCCCGTAGCGACGGGAGGGCGGTTCCGGGTCGTTCGTGATGGGAGGCCGGTACCGCCCGGTTGGGTAGGGCGGGTGGGAGTCGGTGCCGCCGAGCGGGTAGGCGATGGAGGTCGGCATCGCGGGCGGAGGGCGATGGGCGCCGGCAGCGATGGGCGCCCGGGCAGGCTTCGACGGTTGAGGCATCCGTCCCTTTGACGGCTGGCTCGCCTGCCGGAAACACCGCTTGGTTGCCGGCCTGGGACCGCCCCACCGATCCGACGAGAACCGAGCGAGGGCCGCGAGACGGCCCAGGCGTCGAATCGGTCCTTCGCTCAGCACGCCGGGCTCATTCCTCGGAGCCACACCTGTCACGCCGGCTCGGGTCAGGCACTGGGTTGAGCGTCGGGGTCCGACGGCTCAGGCTCGGCGCACTGACTCGGGTTGCAGTGCTGCACGTCCAGGCTCGACGGCTCAAGGTCGGATGACGCCGCTTGCCTGTCAGGACGAACTTCGGCGCCTGGCCGAATCGCCAGTGCGGGCCGGGATCGGCTGCGCCCAGAGCTGCCCTCCCGACCTCGCTCCGTTCTGTCCGGCCGGAAGGAGACGGGGGATCTCAGCTCGTTGGATGAACCGGAGAGCGGCGAGCGTCCAAGCCGGGTGTGGGGAGCCCTACTCACACGGTGCGTCGAGCCCTGACCCGCACGGTGGGTCGAGCAGTGCGGGCGGACCAGTGCGACCGGGCAGTCGATCAGCCCGCCCGCCCTCGGATTGACCCGGCCGGTCCTGCCGGGGCGAGGCCGGACTATCGGGCGTGGGTGCCGGGATCAATCACTCGGCCCGCATCGCGGTGCGGGTCCGCCCTTCCCGGGCGTGGTGAGCCGGAGGAGCGGGCGCCTGCCGGCGAACCTCAAGCACCGGGCCGCACGACGATCCCCTCCATCGTGCCGTGCATGACAAGCCCGAGCCGCAGAGAGTCCGTGCAACGATGAGCTCCCATCCCATCGGGCTGCGGCGCATGGCAAGCCCGAACTCTCGACTCCCGCGAGTGGTTCCACCCCACGCGGCGACAGCGCCTCGCCCGCAGCCTCATAGCGCAGGCGAGCCCTGGTTGGACGACGACCCGTTTCACGTGAAACGGATCGCGCAGCGAGCCACCGCCCCCCGGGTAGGACAGCGCCGAGTGCAAGCGATGATGCCGCTCGAACGGCGCTTCGCGGCACCCCAGCCGGCGCCCTCCCGATCACTCGTTCGTCCGGCGCCAGGCTCGAAGAAGCAACCAGCCCTCGGAACCCACCCGACCGGCGTGGCGAGCCGGACGTCCCGCCACTTCGGGGAAGTGGTGTGGTGAGGATGGCCGTGATGTAGCCGTTTCCCCGATCTGGTCCACGTCCCGCGCCGGCTAGGGAGCAGCGCGCGTCCGCGGTTTCACGTGAAACACGCACGAGAAGAAGCCGACGGCACCCGGTGCGGATCGGCCGCCGGATCGTTGGAAGAACGGACCCGGAACCACCCCCAAAGTTATCCACAGCAGTTGTCCACAGGCGCGCCCCGTTTCACGTGAAACAAAGCGATGAAACCCTTGCTGAGCAGTGCATGACGCGCTGTGCTGGTGATCTCGGCAGCCTGTGGACAACGCGGTGGACAACTGGTGGACGGCCAGTGGAACGGGTAGGGACAGGCGTCGCCAACTCGGTTAGGGTCAGCGTCGTGCCGGACACCCCTCCCTCAGTTCCCGACTTCACCCAGTGGCCGTCCTTCCCCTTCGAGGGCGATCTCCGCGTCAAGCAGCTCGACGAGCCCGTACCGTTCGAACCTCCCCGCCGCGGCGAGGCGGACCGGGAGTGCACCGCCTGCAACGCGCCCGACGAGGCGTACATCTGGGTCGGTGAGCGGTGGCGCGTCCGCGCCATGGACCGGCCCACCGGCCTGCCGATGGTCCTGATCCTGGAGTCCCGCTCCCACCTGGATCTGGGCGACCTGCCGAACCTGCTCGCCGCCGAGCTGGGCGTGATGACCGTCCGCCTGGAGCGGGCCGTCCGTTCGCTCGACGGGGTGGCCCGGGTCCACGTGAACCGGTGGGGCGACGGCTCCGCGCACCTGCACCTGTGGTTCCTGGCCCGGCCGTACGGGCGGCTGCAACTGCGGGGCACGTTCCTGTCGCTGTGGGACTCGATCCTGCCGCCGATCTCCGAGGACCAGTGGCGGGAGAACCTCGCCATGGTGGCCGCGTGGCTCGCCGAGTTCGGTGGCCGCCCGTTGGCCGAGCCGCCGCGCATCCAGTGGCAGGCGCCGTCGAGTCTCTCCCCGACCTCCCCCGCGAACGCCGTTGAGGAGCCCGAGGAGGAGTCCGCGTCCGTGATCGAGGCTGCGGACGAGATCCCGGAGTCCGACGCGGCAGCGGACCTCTCAGACCCCTCGGCGGACCCGTCGGAGCCCGACCCGGCACCGCAGGCCGGCCCGGCGCCGGACAACGCACCGGACAACGCGCCGGACAACGCACCGGACAGCTCGCCGAGCGGCGCCCAGAACAGCGCCGGCGAGAGCGAAGAAGCGGACGAGGTCGAGCCGCGGAAGGCCCCGGACGATCAGCAGGGCACGACGCGTACTCCGCAGAGCTGAGGTCAGCGGCGGGCGGCGGCCCGGGTCACGAGCGTCCCGAGGACCCGGCCGAAGTCCAGCCCGGCCGCCTGGATCGCCAGCGGCAGCAGCGACGTCTCGGTCATGCCCGGGGAGACGTTGACCTCCAGCACGTGCGGGTCGCCTCCGCCGTCGACGATCAGGTCGACCCGGGACACGTCGCGCAGTCCGAGCGCGGTGTGCGCGGCGAGCGCCACCTCGGTCACCCGGGCCGTGGTCGCGGCGTCGAGCCGGGCGGGCGCGTGCCAGGTGGTACGCCCGGCGGTGTAGCGGGCCGCGTAGTCGTAGACGCCGTTGCGCGGCACGATCTCGACCGGGGGCAGGGCCTGCGGCCCCTTGCCGAGGTCGAGCACGGAGACCGCCACGTCCATCCCGGGGACGTAGCGCTCCACGAGCGCGGTCTGGTCGTACGCGAAACAACCCACCATCGCGGCCGGCAGCGACGCCGCCTCCCGGACCACGGCGGCGCCCAGTCCGGAACCGCCCTGCGCGGGCTTGACCATCAGCGGCAGCCCGAGGCGGTCGACGATCCGGTCCAGTACGGCCACCGCGCCCAGCTCGGAGAAGCGGTCGTGCGGCAGCGCCACCCAGTCGGGCGTCGGGATGCCCGCCTCGCGCAGCACCGCCTTGGCGGACGGCTTGTCCCAGGCGAGGCGGGACGACCGGGCGTCGCAGCCGACGTAGGGCACGTCCCAGAGGTCGAGTACGCCGCGCAGCGAGCCGTCCTCGCCGGTGGCGCCGTGCAGGGCGATCACCACGGCGTCCGGCGGGTCGGCGGTCAGCGCGGGCAGCAACGCCACGTCGGCGTCGCGCAGTTCCGCGTCGACACCGACGGCGCGCAGCGCGTCGAGTACCCGGCGCCCCGACCGCAGTGAGACGTCCCGCTCGTAGGAGAGGCCGCCCGCGAGCACGAGCACGTGCAGTTCGTCGGTGGCGGATCCGGTCACGGGAAGCGGTGCGGCGGGGCTGTCGGACATGCGGGCATCATGCCAAGTCGGGACCGGGCGCGTCCGAGCCGCCCTGGCGACGACGGGGTCCGGCACCGCCGACCGCGCCGAAGACCTTGCGCATGGCGATCTCCTGCTCCATCACCCCGGCCAGCCGGCGTACGCCCTCGCGGATCCGCTCCGGCGTCGGGAAGGAGAAGTTCAGCCGCATGTTGCCGGTGCCGGTGCCGTCGGCGTAGAAGCCGGTCCCCGGCACGTACGCGACGCGGGCAGCCACGGCGCGCGGCATCATCGCCTTGGAGTCGAGCCCGTCGGGCAGCGTCGCCCAGACGAACAGGCCGCCGGCGGGCGTGGTCCAGGTGGTGCCCTCCGGCATCAGGTCGGTCATCGCGTCGAGCAGCGCGTCCCGGCGCTCCCGGTAGACCTCGCGGTAGACCTTGAGCTGCTGCCGCCACGGCATGGTGCCGAGGTACGTCGAGACGGCCGACTGCGCGTAGGCGCTCGGGCAGAGGATCTGCGCCTCGCTGGCGATGACCAGCTTGTCGCGGACCGCGTGCGGGGCCAGGATCCAGCCCACCCGCAGGCCCGGCGCGAACGTCTTGGAGAACGTGCTCAGGTAGAAGACCCCGTCGCGCCGCCGGGCCCGCAACGGCCGGGGCGCCTCACCTTCGAAACCGAGCTGACCGTACGGGTCGTCCTCCACCACGAGCAGCCCGGCGCGCTCACAGATGTCGAGCACCCGTTCGCGCCGCTCCTCGCTCAGCGTCACGCCGGCGGGGTTCTGGTAGGTGGGGATGGTGTAGAGGAACTTCACCCGCCGGCCGGCGCGCGCCAGGTCGGCGATGGCCACCTCCAGCGCCTCCGGTATGAGCCCCTCGTCGTCCATCGGCACGTGGGCGACCTGGGCCTGGGCGGCCTGGAACACCCCGAGCGCGCCGACGTACGTCGGACCCTCGGCGAGCACCACGTCACCCGGGTCCAGGAACAGGCGGGCCACCAGGTCGAGGGCCTGCTGGCCGCCGACGGTCACCACCACGTCCTCGGGGGAGGCGCCGCAGGAGGCGTCGATCCCGGACAGGGACATCACCTCGCAGATCCGCTCGCGCAGCTCCGGGGTGCCCTGGCCGATGCCGTACTGGAGGGTGGTGGCGCCGTGCTCGGAGCCGAGCCGGCCGAGCATCTCGCCGACCGCGTCCAGCGGCAGCGCCGCGATGTAGGGTGCCCCACCGGCGAGTGAGACGACCTCCGGCCGGCTGGCCACCGCGAAGAGTGCCCGGATCTCCGAGGCGGTCATCCCG
The DNA here is from genome assembly GCF_003667485.1 of Micromonospora sp. BL1. Classification (NCBI taxonomy): domain Bacteria; kingdom Bacillati; phylum Actinomycetota; class Actinomycetes; order Micromonosporales; family Micromonosporaceae; genus Micromonospora; species Micromonospora sp. BL1. The sequence goes on along the minus strand of NZ_RCVK01000176.1, from coordinate 18,655 downwards.
CGGACGCGCCGGGCGTACCGGTCGGTGTAGTCGTCGAGCGTCGTGCCGGTCATGGACATCACCTCGATCGGGTGTCGGCGGGGCTGCCGCCCGGTGTGGTACCCGCGATGCCGACATCCATTGGCGGCGGGGGCCGGTTGGTCGATCGTAGTCCCCGGTGACGGTCGCGGCACCGGCCGTGTGGACACGTCCACATCCCGGACCCGCCGTCGGCCGTCCGGGCGGGGGTTCGCGCGTTCCCTCCCGTACCGCCGGACAGGGGCGTACGATCGCTCGTCGGGAGCAGGAGGGCGCGGGACTCACCGGCGCTCCGAGCCTATTGGTGGGGTGCGCTCATGTCGCGACGTCTGGTCAGCCTGACCTTGGACACGCTGGAGGACCTGCCTCGATCCTGCCGGCAATGCGTCTACTGGGAGCTGGATCCGGTCTCCGCCGAGCGGGCCTGCGCAGCCGGCGACCCGGGCCTGGAGAAGGAGGCGTGGGTCTCCCAGACGCTGCTGGAGTGGGGCTCCTGCGGCAAGCTCGTCTACGTCGACGGCATGCCGGCCGGGTTCGTCATGTACGCCCCGCCGGCGTACGTGCCGCGTTCGATGGCGTTCCCCACCTCGCCGGTCTCGGCGGACGCGGCGCTGCTGATGACGGCGCACGTGGTGCCCGCCTTCGCCGACGGCGGCCTGGGCCGGATGCTCGTGCAGGGCGTGGCCCGCGACCTGACCAAGCGCGGCATCAAGGCGATCGAGGCGTTCGGCGACGCGAAGTTCGGCGACGACGCGGACGACCCGGCCCGCGCGTGCGTGGCGCCCGCCGACTTCTTCCTCTCGGTGGGCTTCAAGACGGTCCGGCCGCACCCGCGCTACCCCCGCCTGCGGCTGGAGTTGCGGACGGCGCTGAGCTGGAAGTCGGACGTCGAGTACGCGCTGGAGAAGCTGCTCGGCTCGATGAGCCCGGAGACGCTGCTGCGGCCGGTCCGCCCGGCGCCCGCCACCCGCTCGACGAGCTGAGTCGCGGGTCAGTCGACGACGGTGCCGGCGGCGACGATCGCCCGCAGTTCGCTCACGTCGATCGAGCCGGTCGGCACGTCCCGCTCGATCGGCAGGTACATCCGCTGCACGCCGGCCACGATGGCCTCGACCACCCGGTCCCGGAACCGCGGGTCGACGAGCCGTGCCCGGTCGTCCGGTGAGGTGAGGTAGCCGACCTCGACGCGTACCGCGGGCATCCGGGTGAGCCGCAGCAGCTCCCACGCCTTGGCGTGGGTACGGCAGTCGCGCAGCCCGGTGCGGGCCACGATCTCCCGCTGCACGAGCCCGGCCAGGCGTTCGCCGGTCGCCGACGTGACGCCGTTGTCGGTGCCGTAGTGGTAGGTGGCCACGCCCTCGGCCTCCGGGTTGGCGTGCCCGTCGGTGTGCAGGGAGATGAACACGTCGGCGCCGAGGGAGTTGGCGAGCTGGGCCCGGTCCGCGTCCGGCAGGCAGTCGCCGGGTGACGGGCCCCGGGTGAGCTGCACCCGTACGCCGGCGGCGGCGAGCCGCCCCTCCAGCCGGCTGGCGAGGTCGTGCACGAGGTCCGCCTCGCTCCAGCGCAGCGTGCCGTCGGGCACCACCACACCCGGGTCGGTGCCCCCGTGACCCGGGTCGATCACCACGGTCCGCCCGACGAGCGTCGGCCCGGCCTGCCGGATGGCGTCGGACTCGCGCAGCCACTGCGGGCGCCCGCCCACCACCTTGCGGCCGAGGCGGCGCAGGGCGTTGACGGTGTGTGGTCCGCACGACCCGTCCGGTTTCAGGCCCATCTCCCGCTGGAACTGCGCCACCGCGCGGGAGGTGCGGATGCCGTAGATGGCGTCGGCGCGGCCCACGTCGTACCCCATCTCCAGCAGGCGTTCCTGGAGCGAGCGGACGTCCTCGCCGGTCAGCGGCTCGGGTACGGCGTGGTACAGCGCGCGGGCGCCGAACCGCCAGCGGGCCGCGTCGAGCGCCCGCCAGGTCTCGGCGCCGACGCGCCCGTCGACGCTGAGGCCGCGGGACTGCTGGAAGGCCCGGACCGCGCGTTCCGTCTGGGCGTCGTAGTCGTCGCCTCCGGCCTCGGCGGGAAGAAGTTCCAGGCCGGCGAGGACGGTACGGATCTCGGCCACCGCCGGTCCCTGGTCACCGGGTCGGATCGGACGCACGACGACCCCCTCTGCACGGACGTTGGCGGACCGGAACTCCGACGGATGCTTACGGAGCGTACCGTGGCCGATACCCGACGGGTTCGCGTTCATGCAGGTCAGGCAAGCCGGAACCCCCGCCACCGGGCGTGGTGACGGGGGTTGCGGAGGTGTCGGTACGGCTCAGAGCGCCGACTCGATGAGCTTCACCAGCTCACCCTTCGGCTTGGCGCCGGCGATCGACTGCACCGGCTGGCCGTTCTTGAAGATGGTCAGCGTCGGCACCGACATCACCCGGTAGGCGCGCGCCGTCTCCGGGTTCTCGTCGATGTTGAGCTTGACGATGGTGACCTGGTCCTTCATCTCGCCCGCGATCTCCTCCAGCAGCGGCGAGACCTTGCGGCAGGGGCCGCACCACTCCGCCCAGAAGTCGACCAGAACCGGCTTGTCGGACTGCAGCACGTCGCTGACGAAGCTCGCGTCCGTGACCGCCTTGGTTGCTCCCACTATGAACTCTCCTCCTCCGAACCTTGCTCGTGGAACTCTCAGCCCTGGATGGTGGCGATGAACCGCTCGGCGTCCAGCGCGGCGGCGCAGCCGGTGCCGGCCGCCGTGATGGCCTGCCGGTAGGTGTGGTCGACGAGGTCACCCGCCGCGAACACACCGGGCACGCTGGTACGGGTGCTGGGGGCCTGCACCTTCACGTAGCCCTCGTCGTCCAGTTCCACCTGACCGCGGAACAGCTCGCTGCGCGGGTCGTGACCGATCGCCACGAACACGCCCGTGACGTCGAGCACCTTGCTCTCGCCGGTGTGCACGTTGCGCACCCGTACGCCGTTGACCTTGCCGTCGTCGCCGAGGATCTCCTCGACGACGGTGTTCCACTCGACCTTGATCTTCTCGTTGCCCAGCGCGCGATCGGCCATGATCTTGCTGGCGCGGAACGAGTCGCGGCGGTGGAGGATGGTCACGGACTCGGCGAAACGGGTGAGGAAGCTGGCCTCCTCCATCGCCGAGTCGCCGCCGCCGACCACCACGATGTGCTGGTTGCGGAAGAAGAAGCCGTCACAGGTGGCGCAGGACGACACACCGTGGCCCAGGTATTCCTGCTCGCCCGGCACACCCAGCGGACGCCAGGCCGAACCGGTGGAGAGGATGACGGCGCGGGCGCGGTACGCGGTCTCGCCCACCCACACGGTGCTCACCGCGTCGGAGCCGATCTCGCCGGTGTCCTTCAGTTCGACCCGCGTCACGTCGTCGGTGAGGAACTCGGCGCCGAAGCGCTCGGCCTGCTTGCGCATGTTGTCCATCAGCTCGGGGCCGAGGATGCCGTCGGCGAAGCCGGGGAAGTTCTCCACCTCGGTGGTGGTCATCAGCGCGCCACCCGACTGCACGCCCTCGATCACCAGCGGCTTCAGGTTGGCGCGGGCGGCGTAGACCGCCGCCGTGTAGCCGGCCGGACCGGAGCCGATGATGATCAGGTTGCGGACCTCGTCCACTGCCGTCTCCCGATGTGTGTGTTCGTCACCGGCCGCACCGATGTCGATCCCGAGTGCCGACGGCTCTAGGGGCGCCGGCGCCTGACTTGCAGAACGTCATCGTACGAAGCGGGGATTCCCGAGCCGGTCATCCGGTGGGTCAGGTCACGTGGCGGGACAAGCGTCGTGACCGCGTTTTCACCCTACCCGCGTCCGGAACCGCGTGTCCGCGCCGGACCCGGGTACCCCGCACTCCGGTCCGCTCACCCAGCCCCAGCGGGCGCCGCCCGCGTCCGCGAACGTCACCACGAGCGCCGGGGCACCCTGGAACCGGGCGTAGTCGACCATGTTCACGGTGAGCGGCCCGGCGGCGTGCTCGACCCCGATCGCGGTGAGGCAAGCGGCGAGCGTCTCCGGCCGGGTCAGCCGGTCCAGCCCGCCGAGGGCGCTGAGGCGCTCAGGCGCGCCGGGCAGGGGCGTCTCCGCGCCGTCCTTCGCCGCGCCGGACGCCGCGGCCATGTCCCCCGGATTCGACTTCGTCCCGGCGAACGCCCCGCTTGCGGCGAGGCGTTCCGGTGTCCAGTCGGTGCCGCTGCGCACTGCCGGTCCGGTCGTCCGGTACGGCGCGCCGACCATCGGCGCCGCCTCCCGGGCCGCCTGGTCGGCCGTACCGCTGTCGCCCGGGTCGGCCAGCCGGCCGACACCGAGCCCCACCGCGGCGACCGAGGCGGCGGCCAGGGCCACCGGCCCGGCGATGCGGGCCCAGCGCCGGGGACGACGGCCGGGGCCGCTGTGCCGGTCGGTACGGGGGGCCGTGCCGGGTGGTCGGCTCGCGCCGCCGGACTGCGCCGGGACGACCGGTGTGCCGTCGCGCAGCGCGGGTCCGGCCCCGGCGAGCGCCGCGGTGATCCGGTCGGCCACCACCTGGGGCATCTCCGGCGCGGGGGCCGCGGCCCAGCCGGCCAGGTCGGCGCCGACCAGGTCGACCGCGTCGGCGAGATTCTCGTACGCGGCACGCCACGCCGGGTCCTGCTCGACCAGCCGGGCCACTGTCGCCTGCTCGGGGGTGCCGTCCAGCGCCCCGCCGAGGTAGTCGGCGAGCAGGTCGTGGTCGACCTCGCTGAACTCCCGGGAAGTCACGGCTCCTCCTGGCTGACGGCCTGACGGGACGCTCCCGACGAGGATCCGACGCCCTCGGGGCGCCTGCGGTTCCCGGAGGTGAGCCGCGGCACGTCGCCGGCCGGTGCGTCGGTGCCGGTACGCAGGTGGCCGAGCAGCACGGCGAGGCGGGCCCGGCCCCGGGCGCACCGGCTCTTCACGGTGCCCTCGGCGACGCCGAGCATGGCGGCGACCTCGGCCACCGGGTAGCCCTGCACGTCGACCAGCACCAGCGCGGCCCGCTGTTCGGCGGGCAGTGCCGCGAGCGCCTGCCGGACCACGAGCGCGGTGTCGTGGTCGTGGGCCGGCGCGGCCGGTTCCGGACCGCCGGTGTGCCGGCCCGGTTCGCCGTCGGTGTGCACGCCGTCGGGCAGCGGCACGGTGGCGTGGGTCTGGCGTCGCCGGATCCGGTCCAGGCAGGCGTTCACCACGATGCGGTGCAGCCAGGTGGTGACCGCCGAGTCGCCCCGGAACCGGGCCGCCGCGCGGTGCGCCGACAGCATGGCGTCCTGGAGGGCGTCGGCGGCCTCCTCGCGGTCGCCGATCGTCCGCAGCGCGACCGCCCAGAGGCGGTCCCGGTGCCGCTGGAACAGCTCGGTGAAGGCGTCCCGGTCACCCGCCGCGTGCGCCCGGAGCAACTCCAGGTCGGAGCGGCCGGGCTGCGCGCCGTCGCGTTCCGCCATCACCACATCCGGGGGAGGTGGCGCGACGGGGACGGCGGCCGGGTCACGAGCCCTGGACCACGATCTCCTGGACGCCGAGCTTCCAGCCGCTGCCGCTGTCCTTCGCCGGCAGCTTGGTGATCCAGAACAGCAGGTACTGGTACTTCTGGTCGGGCTCGAAGGCGTTGAAGATCATCTTGGTGCCGCCGTCCTCGTTCGGCGGCCCGATCAACGTCGAGTAGGCGTTGACCAGCTGCTTGTCGCCGGCGGAGGTGGACGGGAAGTCGCCGCGAGCGCCGGTGCGCAGCTCGACGGTGGCGCCGGTGGCCGACAGCGTGGCCTCCAGCTGCTTGACCGAGTGCGGGGCGCCCAGGTCGATCCAGACGCCCATGCCCTTCTTGATCCCGCCGAACTTGCCGTTGTTGCGGTAGCTGTTGGTTTCCCAGCCCTCGTCGTCGTTCCCGTCGATCACCTTCTCGGCGTTGCGCACCTCGGCGCGGTCGCCGTCCGGGTCGATGATCCGTACGGCCTCGATGGTGAGCTTGCGGACCTGCGCGGCGGGCTCGTCCCCGCCCCCGGTGGCCGGCGCGCTGTTCGACGGCTGGGCGACCGGCTCCTTGCCGCCGTCGTCGCCACCACCGAGCGCGTTGATGCCGATGAGCAGCCCGACCAGGGCCACAGCCAGCAGACCGGCGATGCCGACGGCGACCTTGCGACCGCCGGCCGCGGCCAGCGGGGAGGGCTCCTCGCCGGGCTCGGCGGTGAAACGCAGCGGGCCGGCCTGCTCCAGGAACTGCTCGTCGGCCGGGATGTCGAGCCGGCTCAGCTCGGCGGCCAGCACGTCCGACGACGGCGGCGCGATCTCCGGGTCGAGCAGGTCCATGGTGAGGTCGTCGAGGTAGGCGGGCACACCGGCGCGCATCTGCCGGGGCGCGGCGATCGCGCCGCCGGCGTCGCGGACGGCGTCCGGCAGGGCGGCGCGGCCGTGCCCGGCGGTGGCGCCGTGCAGCGGGGCCTCGCCGTGCGGCCAGTGCCCGGTCAGGGCGAAGTAGAGCACCCCGCCGACCGCGCGCAGGTCGTTCTCCTGGCTGTCCGCACCGTCGGTACGCGCGTCGGCGAGCACCACCCGGCCGTCGTCGCTGATCATGACGGTGCCGGGGTGGAGGTTGCCGTGCACCATGCCGGTGGCGTGCACGGCGGCGAGGGCACTGGCGACGGCGTTGCCGATAGCGGTGGCCCGGGCCGGGTCCAGCGGCCCGTCGGCGGCGACCATTTCGCGCAGCGACTGCCCGTCGACCCACTCGCGGACCACGTAGGCCCGGTCGTCCTCGTCGATCGCGTCGTAGACGCCGACGAGATTGGGGTGGATGACGCGGCTCGCGGCGACCGCGGCCTGAAGCATCTCGGTGGCGGAGTCGCCACCCGGGTAGCGGAGGACCACGGCGACGGGACGGCGGAGCACCACGTCGACACCGCGCCAGACCAGCCGGCCCGCGCTGTCGTTGTTGATGTGCTCGACCAGTTCGTACCGCTCCGCGAGCAGCTCACCGACCGTGGGAGCACCGAAGGTCACGACCGCAGGAGAGGTCTCCTCCGCTTCCTGACCCTCGCCGACCTGGGTCACCCGTCCTCCCTCGGTGATCGCGTCGATCGATGGACCCGTGCTGCTGGGCATGTGGCTTCCCGCTCTACCTTCGGTGGAACGGCCGCGGTGTCGACACCCGCGTCGATCCCGGTCGTACCCGTCGAGAGCGACCTTACCCGGGATGCCCGGTTCTCCGACATGTCATCTTCCCGCTGTGACCGGCCGGAAGGCCAGTCGCCACGGGCCCCGGCCGGGTCGCCCGCCCACCCGGCGGGCGAGCCGGACACGCACCGCCAATCTAAAGGTTGACGGCAAGGAAGCGGCACAGGGGCGTACCGGTGCGGCGGCGGGAAGGTTTTCCCCGCCCCGGCCTGCGCTCCCTCATCCGTACGGTTGGTTGTCCACAGGCCGAGAGGCCCATTGGACGGCGGAATTCCAAGTTATCCACAGCCGTATCCCCAGCCTGGTGATCCTCGTTCACCGTCGGTCACCGAGGGGGTCAACGCCCGAGGCGCCGCCGGACCATCCCGACCACCTCGGTGATCTCGCCGATCCGCAGCACCATGGCGAGCCCGAGGTAGGTCGCGCCGATCGCCGCGCCGCCGATCACCAACTGGACCGCCGCGGCGAGCCAGCTCAGGCTCGCCGGGTCGCCGGGGAGCACCGCGACCACGAGTACGCCGACGAGCGCGGCGCCGAGCGCCGCCACGACCACCCGCCCGAGCGTCCGCATGATCCCGCCCAGCCCGATCCGGCCCACCCGGGGCCGCAGCAGCATCGCCGAGATGATCGCCGCCGCCAGGTACGACACCGCGTTGCCGAGCATCATCCCGGCCGCCGCGAACGTGTTCGAGAAGAGCAGGAACAGGCCCACCTGGAGCAGGACGCGCAGCGCCACCACCGGAATGTTGATCAGAGCCGGGGTGCGGGTGTCCGGCAGCGCGTAGAACGCGAACGTGAAGAGCTGGCTCACCGCGAACGGCACCAGGCCGAGCGCCGCCACCAGCAGCACGGTCGAGGTGGCCACCGCGTTGTCGCCGGTGAACGCGCCGTACCGGAACACCACCACCGAGATCGGGGCGGCCAGCACCGCGTAGCAGACCGCGATGGGTGCGAGCACCGCGGTGACCATCCGGGTGCCCCGGGACAGGTCGGCGGTGACGTCGTGGAACCGGTTCTCGGCCGCAGCCGCGCTCATCCGGGGCATCAGCGCGGTGATGATCGAGACGGCGATGATGCCGTGCGCCATCATCAGCAGCAGGAACACGTTGTTGTAGATCAGCAGGCCGGCGTTCTCGCCGTCCCCGCCGGTGGCCCGGTTGAGCAGGTTGACCACCACGAAGAGGCCGAGCTGGTTGACCGCGACGTAGCAGAACATCCAGGCGCCGAGCCGGGCCAGCTCGCGCAGCCCCAGCTCGCGGAAGTCGAACCGCGCCTTCCACCGGAAGCCGACCTTGCGCAGCGCGGGCAGCAGTCCGACCGCCTGCACCGCCACGCCCAGCAGCGTGCCGCCGCCGACCAGCAGGATCCGGTCCCAGCCCACCTCGTCGGGCCGGAGGCCGGTCGCGCCGAAGACGACGATGTACAGGCCGAACGTGCCGATCGAGACGAGGTTGTTGAGGATCGGCGCCCACATCGGGGCGGCGAAGTGCCCGCGCGTGTTCAGCACCGCGGCGATCAACGCGCTGATGCCGGTGAAGAACAGCATCGGCAGCATCAGGTACGACAGCCGGGTGACGAGCGTGGTGTACGCCGGGTCGTCGCCACCGGCCGCGTACACGGCGGTCAGCACCGGGGCCAGCAGCACCGCGATCAGCGCGGTCGCGGCGAGCGCCAGCACCGCGAGGGTCAGCAGGCGCTGTGCGTACGCCTCGCCCCGGTCCGCGTCGATCTTGCGGCGGCGGACCAGCACCGGAACCAGGACGCTCGTCAGCACGCCGCCGAGCAGGAACTCGTACACCTGGTTGGGCAGGAACTGGGCGGTGGTGAACGCGTCACCGACCATGGTGCCGAGCGCGGCACCGATCATCAGGTTGCGGATGAAGCCCGTACCCCGGCTCACCAGGCTGCCGATGGCCATCACCGCGCTGTTCGCCGCGGCGCTGGTCTCGGCGACCACCTCCTGCGGCGGCGCGACGGCCTCGACGCCGGGCTGGTTCAGCGGCTCGGCGGAGATGAAGGTGGCGCCGTCGTCCGGCGGCAGGCCGCCGCCGTGCGCGTTCGCGCTGCGGTAGAGCCCGCCGCTCATCTGCCAGCCTCCAAGGGGTACGTGGCGACCGGGCCCGGCCGGCCCCGCCCAACCGGAACCTTAGTCAACCCGGGCCCGTTACCCGCGCCCGGCGCGGTCGATCCACCTCCGGCCCGATAGGCTGGCGATCCCATGTCCGAAGCCTCCGCCTCCCACGCCGCCGACCGCCGCGAACTGACCGCCGCGCAGCGCAACGCCGTCGCCGAACTGCTCCGAGTCTCACCGGTCGCCGACGAGCTGGGCCGGCGCTTCGCCCAGGCCGGTCACGAACTGCACCTGGTGGGCGGATCCGTCCGCGACGCGCTGCTCGGCCGGCTCGGCAACGACCTCGACTTCTGCACCGACGCCCACCCGGACGAAACCATCAAGGTCATCCGCGGGTGGGCCGAGTCGATCTGGGAGACCGGACGCGAGTTCGGCACCATCGCCTGCCAGCGCGACGGCCTCAACCTGGAGATCACGACGTTCCGCGCGGAGGTCTACGACCAGGTCAGCCGCAACCCGGTGGTGCAGTACGGCACCAGCCTGACCGAAGACCTCAAGCGCCGCGACTTCACAGTCAACGCGATGGCGGTCAGCCTGCCCGACCACCGGTTCACCGACCCGTACGGCGGGCTGGCCGACCTCGCCGCCAAGATCATTCGTACCCCCGGGACGCCGCAGGAGTCGTTCCGCGACGACCCCCTGCGGATGCTGCGCGCGGCCCGGTTCGCCGCCCAGCTCCGCTTCGCCGTCCACCCGGACGTCCGTGCGGCGATGACCGAGATGGCCGCGGACCTGGACCGGATCACCGCCGAGCGGATCCGGGACGAGTTCACCAAGCTGCTCTGCGGCGCCGACCCGATCACCGGGCTGCGCCTGCTGGTCGACACCGGGCTGGCCGAGCGCTTCCTGCCCGAGCTGACCGGCCTCAAGCTCACCATCGACGAGCACGCCCAGCACAAGGACGTCTACGAGCACACGCTCACAGTGGTCAGCAACGCCATGTCGATGGAGTCCGACGGCTGCGACTTCGTGCTGCGCATGGCCGCGCTGATGCACGACGTCGGCAAGCCCGCCACCAAGGCGGTCGGCGCGGACGGCCGGGTCAGCTTCCACCACCACGAGGTGGTCGGCGCCCGGCTGACCAAGAACCGGATGAAGGCGCTGCGCTACTCCAAGGAGATCACCTCCCAGGTGGTCAAGCTGGTCGGGCTGCACCTGCGCTTCTACGGGTACGGCCGCGGCGAGTGGACCGACTCGGCGGTGCGCCGGTACGTCACCGACGCCGGTGACCTGCTGTCCCGCCTGCACAAGCTGACCCGCTCCGACTGCACCACCCGCAACCGGCGCAAGGCGGCCCAGCTCGCGGCCGACTACGACGCGCTGGAGGAGCGGATCTCCCGGATCGCCGCCGAGGAGGACCTGGCCCGGGTCCGGCCCGACCTGGACGGCAACGCGATCATGGAGCTGCTCGGCGTACCGCCGGGGCCGGTGGTCGGTCGCGCCTGGCAGTACCTCAAGGAGCTGCGCCTGGAGCGGGGCCCGCTGGACCGCGACGAGGCCGAGGCGGAGCTGCTGCGCTGGGCGCGCGACGAGGGCATCACCGGCTGAGACCGGCGTCCGTGATCTGACGACGATACGGCGGCGTGTCGACCGATCGGTTGACCCGTTCCGGTCGATGTCTCCCGCATGATGAGTCATCGGCAGCCGCCGAATCGACAGATGTGGCTGTCCGATCTCATCCGCCCGTCCGCTCCGGACGGTCGCTGGACACGGGGAGTCAATTCATGACACGTCACGGCGGCCTGCGCCGCTCCGCGCTCGTGGGGATCGCCCTCACCAGCGCCACCTCCATACTCTGCGCCACAGTCGCCGGCCCGGCCCTGGCCGACCCGAAGCGACAGTCGGTCCGCGGCGCCGGCACGGCCGAGGCGGTGCCCGGCCGCTACATCGTGGTCCTCAAGAAGGGCAAGACCACCCCGGCCAAGGTGAAGTCCGCCGCGTCCGCGCTGGCCGACGAGCACGGCGGCACCGTCCGCCGGGTCTTCGGCAAGGCGCTGAACGGCTACTCCGCCACGATGGACGTCCGGCAGGCCGCGCGGCTCGCCGCCGACCCGGACGTCGAGTACGTCCAGCAGGTCCAGCGCTGGAGCACCGCCGGCACCCAGACCACCCCGCCGTGGGGCCTGGACCGCATCGACCAGCTCAAGACCCGGACCGACGGCAGGTACACCTATCCGGCGACCGGCGCCGGGGTGACCGCCTATGTGATCGACACCGGTATCGACATCGACCACCAGGACTTCGACGGGCGGGCCGGCAACGGCTACGACGCGGTCGAGCAGGACGACGTCGCCCAGGACTGCCACGGGCACGGCACCCACGTGGCGGGCACGATCGGCGGTACGACGTACGGCGTCGCGAAGGCCGTCGAGCTGGTCGCCGTCCGGGTCCTCAACTGCGACGGCGAGGGCGACAGCGAGCAGGTGATCGCCGGCATCGAATGGGTCACCACCAACGCCACGGGGCCCTCCGTCGCGAACATGAGCCTCGGCGTCGGCCGCGTCGACCAGGCCGTGAACGACGCGGTCGCCCGCTCGATCGCTTCCGGCATCACGTACACGGTCGCCGCCGGCAACATCATGGCGAACGCCTGCGAGTCCTCGCCGGCGAGCGTGCCCGCCGCCATCACCGTCGGCGCCACCGACCGGGTGGACATGCGTGCCTGGTTCTCCAACTACGGCCGCTGCCTGGACCTGTTCGCCCCGGGCACCGGCATCGTCTCGGCCAAGGCCGGCACCAGCGCCGGCTCGGAGTCGATGAGCGGCACCTCGATGGCCTCCCCGCACGTGGCGGGCGCCGCCGCGCTGCTGCTGGAGGAGCACCCGGACTGGTCGCCGCAGCAGGTGCGGGACTCGGTCGTGACCACCGGCATCGGCGGGGCGGTGCACGACATCATGGGCTCCACCGACCGGCTGCTGCACATCGGCGCGGCGGCGACGGCCCGCGGCTCGTACGGGCTCAAGGCCCGGGTCAACGGCCGGTACGTCACCGCGGAGAGCGCCGGGGCGAAGCCGCTGATCGCCCGCGGCACCGCCATCGGGGCCTGGGAGAAGTACGACGTGGTCGACGCCGGCGGGGGCCTGTTCGGCCTGCGGGCGCGGGTCACGAACAAGTTCGTCACGGCGGAGAGCGCCGGGGCGAAGCCGCTGATCGCCCGCTCGGCCACCATCGGCGCCTGGGAGAAGTTCCAGATCGTCGACAACACCGACGGCACGATCAGCCTGAAGGCGGCGATCAACGGCAGGTACGTCACCGCGCCCAGCGCCACCTCGCCGCTGATCGCGAGCAAGACCGCGATCGGCACCGCCGAGAAGTTCGACTTCGACGCCCCGGCGCCGCTCGTGAGCATCAAGTCGGTGGTCAGCGGCAAGTTCGTGACGGCGGAGAGTGCCGGGGCGAAGCCGCTGATCGCCCGCTCCGCGACCGTCGGTGCCTGGGAGAAGTACGAGCTGGTGAGCGTCGGTGACGGCTTCGGCACCTTCGGCCTGAAGGCCCAGATCAACGGCAAGTTCGTGACGGCGGAGAGCGCCGGGGCGAAGCCGCTGATCGCCCGGGGTGCCTCGATCGGCGCGTGGGAAGGGCTGTCGCTCCTGCACTACAACGCCGACGGCTCGGTCTACCTGTACGCGAACGTCAACGAGAAGGCGGTCACCGCAGGCAGCGCCGGTACCAGCCAGCTCATCGCCAGCCGGACCATCGACTGGGGCGGCCCGCCCTTCGATCTGGGCGAGGGCGAGAAGTTCGTCATCGCCGTGCTCTGATCCGTACCACCGCACGACGCCCGCCGGCTCCCCGAGGGGAACCGGCGGGCGTCCGTCGTCACTGGGTGACGGTGGTGCCGTCCACAGTGTTCTTGCCGTTGTTCTGCGCGCTGCTGCCCAGCCGGGCCAGCAGGCCGGCCAGGTCGATGCCGGTCAGGTCGCTGCCGAGCTGCAGGCCCTGGGCGACGTTTCCGGCCACCGACTTGGTCAGCGACGACGCGCCGTCGGTGGAGATCACAGTCATCTTGTCGATCGCGCCGATCGGGGCGCTGGCCGCGCCGACCACCTCGGGCAGCACCTTGACCAGCAGGTCCAGCACGGCCGCCTCGCCGTACGCGGCGAACGCCTCGGCCTTGCGGGCCATCGCGTCGGCCTCGGCCTGACCCTTGGCGAGGATGGCCGCGGCCTCGGCCTGGCCCTCGCGCTCGACCGCCTCGGCGATCGCGGAACGGCGGCGCTGCTCGGCCTCGCCCTCCTTGGCGCCCTCGATCGCGTTCGCCTCGGCCAGCGCGGCCCGGCGGGCCCGCTCGCCCTCACCGGTGAGGCGGGCCTGCTCGGCGGACGCCTGCGCGGCGGCGATGGTGGCCTGCCGCTGCGCGTCGGCGTTGAGCACCGCCGCGTTGCGGTTCGCCTCGGCCTCCTGCTCGACCTTGTACCGGGCCGCGTCGGCCGGCTTGCGCACCTCGGTGTCGAGCTGGCGCTGCTTCAGCTCGGCGTTGCGCTCGGCCACCTTCTGCTGCTCGGAGAGGATCGCCTGGTCCCGCTCGGCCTGGGCGAGCGGACCGGCCGCGGCCGACTTCGCCTTCGCCGCGTCGATCTCGGCCTGGATGCCGGCCTGCTTGAGCGCCAGGTTCCGGTTCGCCTCGGCGATCGCCTCCTCGGCGAGCAGCCGCTCCTGTTCGGCCTGCTGCCGTGCCCGCGCCTCGGCGATGGCCGCGTCCTTGAGCACCCGGGCCGCCTCGGGCCGCCCCAGGTCCTGGAGGTAGGAGCCCTCGGCCGAGATGTCCTGGAGTTGGAACGTGTCCAGCACCAGGCCCTGGTTGGTCATCGAGTGCTCGGCCTCCTCGGCGACCGCGCTGGCGAACGCCGCCCGATCCCGGATGATCTCCTCGACGGTGAGCCGCCCGACGATCGAGCGCAGCGCGCCGGCGAGCACCTCGCGGGTGAAGTTGTCGATCTCCTCCTGCTGGTTCAGGAAGCGCTGGGCGGCGGCGCGGATCGCGTCCTCGGTGCCGCCGACCTTCACGATCGCCACCCCGTGCAGCTCGGTGCGGATGCCCTGCTTGCTCACCGCGCCGCGGATGCTGACGTCGATCCGGCGGCTGGACAGGTCGAGCGACTGGAGCTTCTGCACCACCGGCAGCACGAAGACCGAGGCGCCGAGCACGACCTTCTGCCCGGACATGTCGGTGGAGCGGGCTCCGTCGGCGGACTGGGTGGTGCGGCCCTTGCGGCCGGTGACGATGAACGCCTGGTTCGGCCCGGCCACCTTGATCCGGGACAACACGAAGAGGACGAGGACGACGGCGAGGAGGACCGCGCCGCCGATGGCGACGAGCAGGGGCATGGGCGTTCCCGTCTGTGTGGTGGTGTGTCAGTAGGTCTCGACGTGCACGCTGGTCTCGCTCAGTGCTTCGACCACGAAGATCCGGGTGCCGACCGGCATCGGCCCGTCGGCGCGGGCGTTGAGCTTCACCGGCTGGCCGGCGAGGCGGACCCGCACCTCGCCGTAGCCGCCGCTGGGGATCGGCGTCACCACCAGGCCGATCGCGCCGGCCAGGTGGTCGCGGGTGGGTGTGGCGTCGGTGCGCATGTTGCGGGCCGCGCGGCTCAGCCGCGCCGCCAGCCAGCCGGTGGGCACGGCCGCGAGCACGCCGCCGACCACCGCCGCCGCGATCATTCCGGGGGTACGGCCCCCGAGCAGTTCGTTGACGATCGCGCCGCCGAAACCGAACGCCCCGGTGAACCCGGCGGCCGCCTCCAGCGACACCGGCCCGTCGACGTCCGGCTGGCCGAGGTGGAGCACTCCCGAGCCGAGCAGGGCGAGCGTCAGCACGCCGACACCGACCCCGCCGATGATCAGGAAGATGAGCGTCCCGGTGGCCATGACCTGCACGGTATCGACGCCGTGCAACATCGACTTCGCTCAGCGGTCGTCCAGCCCGCCCTCAGCGAGGCAATGTCCGTGGGCGCGCGACAATGGGTGGCATGCGCTGGACCGTGCTCGACTCGCCGATCGGGGAGTTCTCCGTCGGCACCGACGACGACGCGGTGCGCGGCGCGCACTTCGGCCGGGTGGACGGGGCGGCCGACGAACCCGGTGACGCGGTGGCCCGGCTGGCGGTGGCGGAGCTGCGGGCGTACTTCGCCGGTGAGCTGACCGAGTTCACAGTGCCGGTGTCGGCGCCCCGGGGCTCGGAGTTCGAGCGCGCGGTGTGGCGGGAGATGACCCGCATCCCGTACGGGGAGACGAAGACCTACGGCGAGGTGGCGAAGGCGGTCGGAGATCCCGGCGGCGCCCGGGCGGTCGGGGTGGCCTGCAACCGCAATCCGGTGCCGGTGATCGTGCCCTGTCACCGGATCGTCGGTGCGGGCGGCAAGCTGGTCGGCTTCGGTGGCGGGCTGCCGCGCAAGGTGACACTGCTGGAGCTGGAGGCCTCGGTGGCGCTGCGGCGAGCCTGGTCCTGACGTACGCGAAGAAAGAAGGCCGGGTCCGCGCGGACCCGGCCTTCTTCCTCGTGCTCGTGCTGCGTGTCAGCGCTCGATCTCGCCGGCGATGAACGCCTCGACGGCGGCGTGCGCGTCGTGGTCGGCGTACTGCTCCGGCGGGGACTTCATGAAGTACGAGGAGGCGGAGAGGATCGGGCCACCGATCTTCCGGTCCAGCGCGATCTTCGCGGCGCGGACGGCGTCGATGATGACACCGGCCGAGTTCGGCGAGTCCCACACCTCGAGCTTCAGCTCCGCGTTGAGCGGGGTGTCACCGAAGGAGCGGCCCTCCAGGCGGATGTACGCCCACTTGCGGTCGTCCAGCCACGGCACGTGGTCGGACGGGCCGATGTGCACGTCGCTCTTGCTCATCTCGTGCGGGATCTGGGAGGTCACCGACTGGGTCTTCGAGATCTTCTTCGAGACCAGGCGGTTGCGCTCCAGCATGTTCATGAAGTCCATGTTGCCGCCGAAGTTGAGCTGGTACGTGCGCAGCAGCTCGACCCCGCGGTCCTCGAAGAGCTTCGCCAGGGCGCGGTGCACGATGGTGGCACCGACCTGGCTCTTGATGTCGTCGCCGACGATCGGCAGGCCGGCGTCGGTGAACTTCTTCGCCCACTCCGGGTCGGAGGCGATGAAGACCGGCAGGGCGTTCACGAACGCGCAGCCGGCGTCGATCGCGGCCTGGGCGTAGAACTTGTCGGCCTCCTCGGAGCCCACCGGGAGGTAGGAGACGACCACGTCGACCTGCGCGTCGCGCAGCGCCTGCGCCACGTCGACCGGCTTGGCGTCCGACTCCTCGACGATCTCGCGGTAGTACTGGCCGAGACCGTCGAAGGTCGGGCCGCGCTGCACGGTGACGCCGGTCGGCGGCACGTCGCACAGCTTGATCGTGTTGTTCTCGCTGGCGACGATCGCCTCCGCGAGGTCCATGCCCACCTTCTTGGCGTCCACGTCGAACGCCGCGACGAACTTCACGTCCGAGACGTGGTAGTCGCCGAAGGTGACGTGCATGAGACCCGGGACGCGGTCGTTCGGGTCGGCGTTCCGGTAGTACTCCACGCCCTGTACGAGGGACGAGGCGCAGTTACCCACACCGACGATGGCGACGCGGACGGAGCCCATAGCGTCTGCCTCCTTCTTCTTCATCACGGCCGCTCTGTCCTGGACGTTCCAGGCGTGGGCGGGCTGTCGTTGTCTCCTCGGCCACCGGCCGTCCCGGGTCGCGGGTCGGCCGGGGCCCGGCCGGAGCGCTCGTTGGCGATGAGCTCCTCCAGCCAGCGGACCTCGCGCTCACAGGCGTCGAGCCCGTGGCGTTGCAGTTCCAGGGTGTACGCGTCGAGGCGCTCGGCTGCCCGGCCGAGCACGTCACGAAGACCTTCGCGACGTTCCTCGATCTTGCGGCGACGACCTTCCAGGATCCGGAGCCGGGTGGCCTGGTCGGTCCGGGCGAAGAACGCGAAGTGCACGCCGAAGCCCGTGTCGTCGTACGTCTCGGGTCCAGCCTGCGCTATGAGCTGGGCGAAGCGTTCCTTGCCCTCCGCGGTAATGGTGTAGACCACCCGACCGCGTCGGCTGGTCAGCGCGGGTACCTCCTCGGCGGTCGCGGGTGTCTCGGCGGCTTCGGCGATCCATCCCGCCGCCTGCAGCCGACGCAGCGTCGGGTAGAGCGAGCCGTAGCTGATCGCCGCCCGGATGGCACCGAGCTTGGCGGTCAGCTCCTTGCGCAGCTCGTAGCCGTGCATCGGTGCCTCCTGCAAGAGGCCGAGGATGGCAAGCTCGAGCACGGGCCATCCCCTCTTTCCCCCTGCGCGGAGCACTAACCACCGCGATGTATCGGACCGATACATCGCACGTTAGCGGAGAGGTGAGGGTGGGGCAAACCCCTGCTTACGCGACGCGGTCCTCACGCATCGTGACCATGGTCGCCTGGGTTCGCCGGAGCGCGTACCCTTTGCCGCATGCGTACGCAGCGCCAGGTCGTCGACTACTCGCTTCAGAAGCGGGCTGTGCTGCGTGAACTGCTCGCCGGGCGGGTCGGCACGTACGACGTCTGCGACGCCTCGCCGTACCTGAAGAACGCTGCTCGTTTCCACGGCGAGCCGACCGACCACCGCTGCCCGATCTGCCGCAGCGAGAACCTGATCCACGTCCACTACATTTACGGTGACGAACTCAAGCAGTCGGCCGGCCAGGCGCGTACCCGGGCCGAGTTGCCCGTCCTGGCCATGACGCTGCGTGAGTTCCAGGTGTTCGTGGTGGAGGTCTGCCCCGGCTGCGACTGGAACCATCTCGTCGAGCAGTTCCTGCTCGGCCGGGACGGCCTCGCGGGCGAGGCGGAGGACGCGGACGAGTCGGTCGCGGCCAACGGCTCCACCCCTCGGCGAAGGCGAGAGGCGCAACGGTGAACGCGGCTGTCCCGATCACTGCCGGCCCATTCCCCGGGTGGCAGGATCGACAGCCCTTACGCGTAATTGGTCCGAATAGATCGGATTTGACGGGCGATCGCTGGCACGGCCGGCGGGTAACGTCCCGTGTTCCAGCTCACGGCAACCCGGTGGCGGCGCCCCCGCGCCCCACCGCGACCGGCAGGGTGTGAGGAATGAACTACGGCGATCCCAGTTCTTCGCGTGGGCGGGCCCAGATCCCGGGCCCGAACGGCGACCCCGGTTCCGAAGGGAGCCGGGGCGGGAGCGGTTGGTCCGGCGCGGCTGAGGGCGGCGCCTCGGCGCGCGCCTCCGCGACACCGTACGGCGCGGGCGGCCGGGCCTCGGTCGGCGGCGCCGCTCCGGCGCCGCGTGGGGCGGCAGGCTCGGCCTCGGTCGGCCGGGCCGGCGCGGGCCGCGCCTCGGTGCCCGTC
>NZ_RCVK01000317.1:0-33132 GCF_003667485.1 Micromonospora sp. BL1 | reverse complement strand
GATCGGGGTGGCCGGGGTGGGCACCCCGGCGGCCGTCGCCGCCGCCTTCGCGCTCGGTGCCGACTTCGTGGTCACGACGACGGTGAACCAGTGCACCGCCGAGGCCGCCACCTCGGACGCGGCGAAGGACCTGCTCGCCGCGCTCGACGTCACGGACGTCCGCGAGGCGCCCGATCCGGACCTGTTCGAGCTCGGCGCGCGGTCTCCGGTGGCGCACCGGGGCACGCTGTTCGCCGCTCGTGCCGAGGAGCTGTACCGGATGTTCCTGCGTTACGACCGGCTGGCCGACGTCGGTCCCCGGCGGCTGGCCGAGCTGGAGCGGACGCACTTCGGCCGCCCGCTGGACGAGGTGCGCGCCGGTCTCGGCGTCGCGGGGCGGGACGACCGGGGTGTGCTCGCGTCGGTCTGCGCCGCCTACTGCCGGGAGGCCACCGCCGCGGCCCTGCGCGGCACGCCGGGTCAGCGGCTGAACTACCGGGTGCCGGCCTCCACCGACGTCGGGGCGTTCAACCGGCTCGTCGCGGCGGAGCCGCTGGCCGACTGGCGGGCCCGGCACGCCGAGCTGGTCACCGAGCGTCTGCTCAGCGAGGCAAATTGACCTAAATCCTTAAAAAGGCCAGCCGGTTCCCATTCCGCTGACAATCACCCCCTACGAACCGACCCGAGGTCACAAAATGCCTGGTCATTGCTCTGCGTAGACACCCGTCACCCAATTAGTTACGATGGCGGCGGGCATTAATACCGCTCGATCGAGCAGTATGTGCAACCGTCGCCCACACCCTCCGGAAGGCCCCTTGCATGCATTTGCTTCACTGGATGAACGCGTCCCGAACGTGGAAGGAATCAGACACCACGGATCGATGGACATCGCAGGTCGCGCCATGCCTTCACCCGGTCTGACGCCCTTCACCTGCGGATATGTGGCGAACCCGCCCCGGCGCCGGGCACGCGGCGCACCGAGGGCGGCCAACGGGACGAACGGCCGGCACGGGCCGTAATGCAATTCCGACAGTATGCCGACAGCACGCTGACAAATTACTTGCCGGCGTTGCGGCTGCACTGTCAACGATTGATAGCGTCACGCATTTAACCAGCGAATGTTCAGGAACCTGACAACACGCCCGAGCACCGACATCGGGCGCCAGGAGGCCTCCTTGCGAATCGCCGGCGCCACCACCAGTTTGCGTAACGAGCTGAATCGGCTGATCCGGGACGACCCGACTTTCGCCGTCCGCACACATGTCCCCCGAGGCGGGGCCGCCTACAACTCCGGCGACCACGATCTGCGGATGTACCTCGTGGAGGTCGGACAGTTCAAGACCATCGCGTCCTCCGCCGACGGCAAGCAGTGCCTGCTGTCGATCCACACCCGGGGCGACATGTTCGGCGAGCTCGGTCTGCTCGGCGGACCACGCCACGACACCGCCCGGGCCATGCGCGACAGTGTGATCAGGAGAGTCAACTCGGCGAAGCTGTTCGACGTGCTGAGCAGCGACGAGCAGCTCAACTGGCACTTCACCCGGTTCCTCATGGCCAAGCTGCTCGACCAGCAGCAGGCCATCACCCAACTGGTCACCATGGACAGCGAACACCGGCTGGCCGCGACCCTGCTGCGACTGGCCCGCAAGGTGGGCCGCCGGCTCAACCTCGGCATGCAGATCGACGCGAAGATCACCCAGGAGGAGCTGGCCAGCATGGTCGGCACCACCCGGTCCCGCGTCGGGCTGTTCCTCAAGCACTTCCGAGCCGCGAAGCTGGTGGATCAGCTGCCTGGCGGCTATCTCCTGATCAACGAGCCGGCGCTGACCCGGTACGTGGAGTGCGGGCAGTACGAGCCCGCCCGGTGGGGCGCCGACCCGATCCGGCCGGTGAACGGCGCGCGCCTGCTGCGCGGCGAACGGGAGCTGTCCGCGTGAGCGCCGTCCTGGTCTCCCTGCACGGAGCCGCGCTGCTCGTGGCGCTCCTGCTCGTCGGCGGGGCCGGACGAGCCGCGGCGCGGCTGTTGCGGCAGCCGCCGGTGATCGGCGAGATCGTCGCCGGTCTCCTCGTCGGCCCGGCCCTCGTCCTGTTCGCCGGTCACGACGGGCTGGCGGCGGTGCTGCCGGAGGACGTACGCGCGCTCCTGCGCCTGGTCGCCGAGGGCGCGCTGGTGCTCTTCCTGGTCGGCCTCGCGCGTGAGCTACGGGTCGGGCCGGCGCGCGACGACCGCAGGCTGGCCTGGGTGACCGCCGGGGCGCTCGTCCCGGCGCTGGTCTGCGGTGTGCTGGTCGCGCTGTGGGTGCAGTTCGTCGCCGGCCCGGCCGTACGCGGCGACGCGCCGATGCCGGCCTTCGTGCTGGGCGTCGCGGTGACGCTGTCCATCACCGCCGTACCGGTGCTGGCGCGGCTGCTGACCGAGCGGGGCCTGACGGAGACGGCGGCCGGGGCCCTCGCGCTGGCCGCCGCCGTGGTCGTCGACGTCATCGGCTGGCTGCTGCTGTCCCTGGCCGTCGGGCTGGGCGCCGGGGACCCGGCGACCTTCGGCCGTGCGATGGCGGTCCTCGCCGGAGCGTTGCTGCTGGCCGGCGGGATCCGATGGGTGCTGCGCCGCGGCCGGGCGGAACTGTGGTGCGGCCGGTGGCCGGCCGCCAGTGCCGTGGTGCTCGGCGTGGTGGCTCTCGTGGTCGGCTTCGGCGTCCACCTCCTCGGGCTGACCGCGGTGTTCGGCGCGATCCTGGTCGGCCTGGCGGTGCCGCCCGGCGAGCCCTGGGACGCGCCGACCGCCGCAGTGTCGCGGCTCGGGCGGTCGCTGCTGCCGATCTTCTTCGTGAGCGCCGGGCTCACCGCGCTGACCGGCGCGGTCGGCAGCACGCCGTGGTCGCTGGTGGTCGTCGTCCTCGCCCTCGGCCTGGTCGGGAAGATCGGCGGCGGCTATCTCGGCGGCCGGCTCGGCGGCTGCCCGCCCGCGGAGGCCGCCCGGATCGGCATCCTGCTCAACACGCGCGGGCTGACCGAGCTCATCGTGCTCCAGGTCGCGTTCCAGGCCGGCATCCTCAGCCCGCCGCTGTTCCTCGCCCTGCTCGTCATGGCGCTGGTCACGACGCTGCTCACCGGCCCGCTGCTGTCGCTGGCGGACCGGTTCGGTCAGGGCGCCGACGCCGGCGACAGCGCCTCGGGCGCCGTGTCCGGCCCGTCAGTGGTGAGCCCTCGATGACTGGTACGCGGTCAGGCCGCCGCCATGTCGCGCAGCTTCAGCACCGAGCGCCAGTTGCGGGTCGTCCCGACCACGCCGGTCTTCTTCTCCACGAAGGCGTTGCTGAGCTTGCTGCGCCCGTACCCGTCGGGAACGTGCACGAACACGTCCCGGCCGAGCAGCGTCAGCGTGCCGGTCTCGCCGGGCGGGGCGGCGAGCGCCGCCTGCTTGTCCGCGCCGGGATCGCTGCTGAGCATCGTGACGAGCAGCTTCGTGTGATCGGTCTGCACGTCGAGGTACGGGTTGGCGGCGATCATCGCGTCGAGTTCGGCCAGGCTGCGCAGCAGCACCGGCACGTCGCGGCCCCACCGCTGCTTGATGCCCCGGTCGATCTCGGCCAGGATCGCGACCTCGTCGGTCTCGGGGCAGCCGAACACGACGTTGCCGCTCTGGATGTACGTCGCCACGCCGTCGAAGCCGCAGGAGACGAAGACCTCTTTCAGCTCCGTCATCACCATCGAGCTACCGCCACCGATGTTCACCGCGCGCAACAGAGCGACGTATCTCGTCATGACCCGGGATGGTAACCGGCCGGGCCGGTCGCGGGCGCTCAACTCTGAGCAGACACGCCCGGCCCGGGGCCGTACAACGTCAGGGACCGCGACGGTGAGGAATCCACGAAGAGGAGAGGCCCGAGGATGATCACCACGGCGGTCGGCATCGAGGATCTCCACGTCTACCCCGGGCGGGCGTACGTCGACGTGCCGGGCCTGTTCGAGGCGCGCGGCCTGGACCCGTCGCGGCTGCCGAACCTGATGATGCGCCGCCGGTCGGTGAGCCTGCCCTGCGAGGACCAGGTGACCCACGCCGTCAACGCCGCCCGGCCGCTGGTCGACGCGCTGTCGCCGGAGCAGCGGGAGGCGATCGAACTGGTGGTGGTGGCCACCGAGTCGGGGCTGGACTTCGGCAAGCCGATCAGCACCTACGTCCACGACCTCCTCGGCCTGCCGCCGCGCTGCCGGTCGTTCGAGGTCAAGCACGCCTGCTACGGCGGCACCGCGGCCCTGCAGAGCGCGGCGGCGATCATCGCCGCGAGCCCGGCGCCGGACGCGCGGGCGCTCGTGGTCGCCACCGACATCGCGGGCGTCGCGGCGGCCGGCAGCTACTTCGAGCCGTCGGAGGGCGCCGGCGCGGTCGCGATGCTGGTCAGCCGGACGCCCGACGTGCTGCGGCTCGACCTGGGCGCCAGCGGGTACCACACCCAGGAGGTGATGGACACGCTACGGCCCCGGCCGGACGTCGACGTGGTGAACTCCGACCTGTCCCTGCTCGCCTATCTCACCTGCCTGGAACGGTGCTTCGCCGCCTACCGGGACCGCGTCGAGGGCGCCGACATCGTCACCACGTTCGACCACCTCGTCTTCCACATCCCCTTCGCCGGGATGGTCAAGGGCGCCCACCGCACGCTGCTGCGCAAGACCAAGGGCATGGCACCGGCCGACATCGACCGGGACTTCGCGGCGCGGGTGGCCCCGTCGCTGTCGTACACCAGCGAGATCGGCAACCTCTACTCCGGTTCGCTCTACCTCGCGCTGTGCTCGCTGATCGACCACGCCGACTTCACGGTGGCCCGCCGCATCGGCCTGTTCTCCTACGGCTCCGGCTGCGGGTCCGAGTTCTTCAGCGGGGTCGTCACGGAGCGCGCCGCCGGCCGGCTCGCGGCCCGCCCGCTCGCCCGCGCCGTCGAGGAGCGCCGCCGGCTCACCGTCGCCGAGTTCGACGAGTGGAGCCGGCACACCGCCGACCGTGCCTTCGGTGTCCGCGACGCCGTCCTGGACACCGGCCCCTACCGGTCCGTGCTGGACAGCCACGTGGCCGGCCGGGGCCTGCTGCTGCTCGACCGGATCGAAGACTTCCACCGCGTGTACCGGTGGAGTTGAGCGCGCCATCCGAGGGAGGACCCATGAGTGTGCCCACGTCCGCGGTCGTCGTGCCCGACCTGCTCCGGCACCGCACCGGCCTGATGCCCGAGCAGGAGGCGATAAACGTCCGCGGCAAGACGGCGATCACCTACGGCGACTGGGACCGGCGCTCGAACGCCGTCGCCCGCGCGGTGCTCGACCGGCTCGGCGGCACCGGCCGGGGCGCCCGGGTGGCGCTGCTGTTCGGCGGCGACGACTGGATCGACTACGCGGTCGCCTACCTCGGCGTGCTCAAGGCCGGCGCCACCGCCGTACACGTGAACGACACGATGCCGGCGGTGGAACTGCGCCGCCGGTTCGACCAGTGCGCGGTGGCCGGCGTGATCCGCGGCGCGGCGCTGCCGCCGTGGCGGGACGACGCCGGACGCTGGTCGGTGGTCGTCGCGGACCTCGACCAGGGCGACAGCGGCGCCGTCGACACCGGCGTCACCCCCGAGGACATCTCCGACATCCTCTACACCTCCGGCACCACCGGCCCGGCGAAGCCGTTCACCAACCCGCACGGCAACCTGACGTACGGGCGCGGATCCGCCGCCCTCGGGCAGCTGGTCGACCCCGCGCCGCTGCTCGCGCCGATGCCGCTGGGCACCACGTCGAGCGCGACGACCGTCGCGGTGCTGGCCACCACGACGCCGTCACCGCTGATCGTGTGCTCGCCGGACGACCCGGAGGAGATCGCCCGCCTGCTCGCCACGCACGGCTGCGCGACGCTCATCCTGACCCCGTGGACCGCGATCCGGCTCGCCGCCATCCGCCCGCAGGACCGCTACGACCTCGGCTCGGTCAAGACCATCGGCAACGCGTCGGCGATCATGCCGCCGCGCATCGCCCGCGACCTGCTCGCCGCCATGCCGAACGCCACCATCGCCAACGCCTACGCGCAGTCCGAGGCGGTGCCGGCGATCATCCTGGGCAACGTCGACCCGGACCGGCCGATGTGGCTGGGACGCCCCGGACGCGGCACCGAGATGCGCGTCGTCGACCCGCAGGGCGAGCCGCTGCCGCCGGGTGAGCTCGGCGAGGTGTGGCTGCGCTGCGAGGCGCCCAAGCGGCTGTACCTCGACCAGGCGCTCAACGCCCGCGTCCACGCCGGCGGATGGACCCGCACCCGCGACCTCGGACGCGCCACAGCCGACGGCGAGCTGTTCCTGTTCGACCGGATGACCGACGTGATCACCACGGACGGGAAGCTCGTGTCGTCGCTGGAGGTCGAGGCCGCGCTCTACGACCACCCCTCGGTACGCGAGGCCACGGTCATCGCGCTGCCCGACCCGGAGCACGGCGAGATCGTCGCCGCCGTCGTGGCCGCCGATCCGGCCCTGGACGACGCGACGCTCACCGCGTTCCTCGCCGAGCGGCTGGAGCCGCACCAGGTTCCCGCCCGCATCCACCGCCTCGACGCGCTGCCCCGCGGCGGCACCGGCAAGGTGCTCAAGTTCCAGTTGCGGCAACGCTTCGCCGGCTGACCGTCGCGATCGTCGCCGGCGCGCGGCCTCCGCCGCGTACCCTGTCGGGGCCGGTGACGGCGCGAGCCGGCTGCCGTCGGCCACCTCGGCCACCGGGGTGATCGGGCCCTGAGCGGTGGCCACGGACAGACAGCGAGGTGGGAGATGCCGCAGCTGAACCCGGTCGCGGCGCAGCGCGCGGAGGCCGTCGCCGTCGCGGCCCTCGCCGTCGTCGTGACCGTCGCGGCCGGGTACCCGTGGTGGTCGCTGCTCGCCCTGTTCCTCGTCTTCGACCTGTCCATGCTCGGCTACCTGCGCGGGCCGCGCGTCGGCGCCGCCTGCTACAACGTGGCGCACTCGTACACGTTGCCGGCGGTGCTCGGCGCGGTGGCCGTGGCGGCGGCCGCGTCCGGCGACCGGATCGACTGGCTCGGCGTCCTGGCCGTCGCGTGGGTGTTCCACATCGCCGTCGACCGCGCCCTGGGCTACGGCCTCAAGACGACCGAGGGGTTCGAGCACACCCACCTCGGCCGGATCGGGAAGGCCCGCCGTGCCGGGCCGGCCGCCGACGAACGCTGACGGCCCCGGTCACGGGCGCGTCGGCGGGCAGTTCGCGCTCGTCAGCCGCACCGAGTACTCGCGGTCGTCGGACGTGATCCCGGACGGTACGCCGTCGAAGTACGCCTCCACCTTCTCCCAGCCCCGGCGCTGCTCGTAGTGCAGGTGCGGGGCGCCGGAGTTCCCGGTGCTGCCCACGCGCCCGAGCTGGTCGCCCCGGGCCACCCGCTGCCCGGCCTTCACCGACGGCGGTTCGAGCAGGTGCAGGTACTGCGTCTCCCACTTCCCACCGTGGTCGATCTTGACCCAGTAACCGCCGCCGCGTCCCCGCGGCCCGTCCGGATCCTCAGGGGTACGACCGCCCAGCGAGCCGTTGATCCCCGCCACCGTGACGGTGCCGGCGGCGGAGGCGAGCACCGGCCGTCCCCACGCCTCCCCGGAGGTCGGGAAGAGGTCGACGTCGTAGTCGTCGTGCCCCGGATAGGTGGACAGGCGCCACGTCTCGCCGCAGGCCACCGGAAGCTGGAAGTCCGGTCGCGGGCCGGGTGGCCGCACCAGCGGCACCACGACCGCCGCGGCGGCGGCGAGCACCGCGAGGACGCCGACGACCAGCAGGACGCGCGGGACAAGGCGGCGCGGCCCACGGGGGAGCCCGGCATCGTAAGGACGGTCGGTGGCCACCGTCGACAGCATGACACGCCCGGGCCGGACGCCGCGCCCGACCGTTCGAGGCCGACGGTGCAAGGAGTCGCCCAGGCCACAACCTCGCCTTATTGTCATAAAAACACTAAGATACGCTCACCGAGTGACGACCCGTGACCACGCCCAGCTGCGCATCGCAGTCGATCTCGCCATCCTGACTGTTCGCGAAGGCGCCCTCCAGGTACTCGTCATCACCAGAGGCAACGAGCCGTTCGCCGGTCAGCCCGCCCTGCCGGGGGGCTTCGTCCGCATCGACGAGGACCTCGACGCTGCTGCGGTGCGCGAACTACGCGAGGAGACGGACCTCGACGGCACCGGTCTTCACCTTGAGCAATTCGGCGTCTACGGCGAGCCGCAACGCGATCCCCGGGGCCGGGTCGTGAGCGTGGCGTACCTCGCCATCATGCCCGACCTGCCCCTACCGACTGCCGGCTCAGACGCAAGTGGCGCCGAGTGGGTGGCGCTCGACCGGGCGCGGGGAAGCCTTGCGTTCGACCACGATCGAATCCTCGACGACGCCTTGGAGCAGGCGCGCCGACGGCTGGAGCTGACGACCCTGGCAACCGCGTTCTGTCCGTCCGAGTTCACCATCGGAGACCTGCGCTCGGTCTACGAGACCGTCTGGGGCCAGACGCTGGACCCACGCAACTTCAGCCGCAAGGTCCACAACACGAAGGGCTTCATCAAGCCCACCGGCGGCAGGCGCCTGCCCCCCACCGGCCGGCCGGCCGCGCTCTATCGCGCCGGAACGTTGACCAGGCTCAATCCGCCAATCTTCCGCCCCGGTCGCGAACTCTAGTTATTGTCCGGCAGACATTAAGGCGATACGCTCGCCGTGTCGGTATCACTGCTCGCCTACGAGGTGGTACAGAAATGTCTCGCTTGCGCCAGCTCGACCTCGTGATCACCATCGCAGCAGCCGTCGCCGTCGGCCTGCTCGGCGCCTTCGGCATGGTCGGGCCGGCAGTCACCGGCGGGGCCACCCTGACCACACTGGGGCTGCTCGCGGTCAGCTCCCTGCATGGTCGATCGATGCTCACCGGACTCACCAACTCCGTCCGGCAGCTCACCCGGAAGATCGGCGATCACGCCAGCGCCGACCGCGTGCTGAGCCCGTCGGCCTCCGGGGCAGACCTCGACCTCCGCTCGGCCGCCGACATCAGAATGACGGGCGTGACCCTGGCGCGGACCCTGCGCAATCACTACGCCGAACTCCGGCTACGGCTCGAGGCCGGGGCGACCGTACGCATCGCCCTCATCGCCCCGCACGTGGCCACTCTCGCCGAAGCAGCCCGGCGCAGCACGGTCGCGAACAACCCGGCGATATTCGAGCACCGGCTGAACGCGACCCTCGACCTGATCGACTCCCTGGCCGACCGGCCGGCCACCCGCACCGGCCGGCTGGAGGTCCGCCTTCTGGATTTCGTACCGGCATTCGGACTTGTGGCAGTCGATCCCAGCACCTCCACCGGCCGGGCGCAGGTCGACATCTACTCGCACCGGTTCGGTGTCCCCGAGCCGATGCTGTCGCTGCAACCAGATCGTGATCCACGCTGGTTCGGCCACTTCCTCGCCGAGTTCGACCGCATCTGGACGATCGGCAAGCCCTACGAGCCGGCTCGGCGCTGAGCCGGCTCGTCCGCTTCCCATCCGCCTGAATCCTCTCAGCCGTCACCCGGACGAGTTCCGACTCCGGGCCCGCCGACGTTCGTGCACATCGAGATGAGCAATGGACGGTCCGATGCCCCTATCTACGCTCCGACCCATCCCGCCGGCCACGGCGCCCGCTGAGGCCGCGCCGGCAGAGTTGACCGCCGCCACGCGATACCTCAGCGTCGGCGCGTACGTCAGTGCCACCTTTCGAGACCGCTGCCTACGGGAGGTCTACTACCAGGACCGGCGCTTCACCGCGCCGTCCTACGGGTTCGACCTGGTCACCGTGCTCGAACACTGCCTGCGTGCCCGCAACCTGGCGATGTGGCGGGACGCATCGATAGTTCTCGTATTCGCCACCGGCGCCTACCTCAACTGGATCGCTGCCGCCTCGGTCGCCGTCGCGATGGTGTGCCTCCGCGTGACGGAAGCCGCCTGGCGGCTGATCCGCGACTTCCTCGCGCGGGTACGCACCGGTTCCGCCGTCGACACGACCAGAAGCCCGCGCCGCGGTCTTGTGCTCCTGCTCCGCTGGGCGGCGACCTGGATCGTCTTCATCATCCTGGCCGGCAAGGCATTGGCGGCCGCCACCGCCGGCGCCGGCAGTGTGCGCAACGGTGCGGCGCTGCTCGTGGCGCCGGCCGCACTTCTGATACCTGTGGTGTTCGCGTTGTGCCGCCAGAAGCGGATCGAAGACTTCACGGCGTACGGCGATCCGCCGCCGATCCGGTGGAACGAGCGCAAGCGGACGATCAGCCGGCAGCAGGCCGGCAACACTGTGGTCTACAGCAACTTCGAGCCGTTCATCGGCGCCGGCGACGTCGTGTCGACCTGGGGCTTCGCCCAGCGACTCGTACGCAAGCAGCCGTCGGACCCGGCCGGGATGTTCGGACAGCCGACGGAGGGTGAGCGCGAGTTCGACGAACCTCCGTTCAACGCCGGGCAGATCGTCTCCTATGTTCGGCACCACCTGCGGCAACTCACCTCCACGGCGCTGCCGGAGATGTCCATCCCCGATCTGACAGTCGAGGACCGGGTCTTCCAGTCCGCCAGGGAGGACGGACCACGGACCACATTCACCGGCCCGCAGGAGATGGCCGAGATCATTCGCAACCCCACCAACCCGGCACGGCACTACCTCGCCTGTCAGGTCGTCTCCTGGGGAGGCGACGTCGTCACCACCGTCTACGTTCACATCGCGGTTCAGGGACGCTCCCTCTACCTGGAGGTCACCAGCACCACCATCGCCCCCTGCAACGAGCGGTATCGGATCGTCGACGCCGACGCCGGCACCGGCCCTCGCGCCTGGCTCCGGGCCGCGTTGCACGGCGCCCGCCACACTCCGCGTACCGTCATCCGGGCTCCGAGCCGCCTGGTCCGGGCCCTGGTCGACATGTCCGGGCACGGCAGCATCACGCGTCGCGGAACGTCGCGCCGGCGCAAGGACTACGGGGCCGTGGTCAGCGTCCGCGAGATGGGCAGCCGGGACAGACTCCGGAACTTCACGCAGCACCAGGACATCCTCAAGTTCCGGCGCCTGATCGAAAGCCGGGTGTTCGCGCACGTGCTGGACTTCCTCGACGACCACGACGTCGACACGTCCGAGGTACGCGACCAGCGGGCCAACATCCTCTACAACAGCGGCATCCTCGTCGGCGGTGACATGAAACTGAACCGGAGCAGCGTCAGCAACCAGACATCGGAACCACCGAACGGCTGAAGGGACAGCTATGCCCGAGAACAGCGGCATCTCCGTCGGCGGAGACATGATCCTGCACCACAGCCGTGTGACCAACGTCGTCCGGGCCGGAGGACGGAGCCGGCGACACCACGGAGTCGACGTCCTGATCATCACTGCCCTCGTCGAGGAGTACGACGCGGTGAAGCAGGTGCTCGGTTCGTCGCAGTGGGAGGAGCACGGCGTCGGAGGACCGGAGCCGTACGCCGTCAACAATGCCGGTGACCTCTCCGTGGCTCTGGCGCGACCGACCGCTATGGGTGGGCGCAGCACGGCCCCCATCGCCACGGCGCTCGCCGGCCTGCTGCAGCCCACCTGTCTGGCGATGAGCGGGGTGTGCGCGGGCAGGCCGGGTGCGACGGCACCCGGAGACGTCATCGTCGCCTCGCCTGCCTATCAGTGGGATGAGGGCAAGTACGGAAAGGATGCGTTTCAGCCCGACCACCAGCAGATCCCGCTCGACAGCCGATGGATAAGGGCAGTTCAGAACTTCGATCCGTCCGGCTTGCCGAGTCACGGCACCGCCGACGACGAGGAGGCGAAGGTCTGGCTTCTTGAGCGGCTCCTCAAGGCGCAGAACCCCCGCACACATCCCGCTCGCGAGCGGTACTTTCCCCGGTCGACCTGGCAGTCACGACTGTCGCGATGGGAGGTCGAGGGACTGATCGCGTGGCACGACGGTGCACTCGCGTTGACGGCGAACGGCCGCACCCTCATCGAACGGGTCCTCTACAACGACGTCGATGGTCCGGATCGCCTGCCTTTCACCGTGGCTCCGGGGCCGATGGCCAGCGGCGCTGCGGTGATGGCGGCGCCGGACACCTGGAATCGCCTCGAGGTCAGCCAGCGCAAGATCCTCGCACTGGACCTGGAGGCGGCGACCATCGCCACTGTCGCGCACGAACGGCAGGTGCCGCACTGGCTGGTCGCCAAGGGCGTGATGGATCACGCGGATCTGGAGAAGGACGACCGGTTCAAGGCATTCGCCGCCCGGGCCTCGGCCGAGGTGATCATGGCATTGCTCGGAGAACTGCTGAGACCACAGCCGCCTCTTCCCCTGCGGCCCGGCCGGCCGGGTGAGTGAACTGCCGGAGGCGCTGGAGGGAATCGGCCCTCAGACCTCGCCGATCGGTCGCGCCCGCACCTGGGAAGCGAGACTGACCGCCAGCGGACCGTGCTGGTTCGCGGGCCGGATGCGGCAGCGGTGGTGTGGATGACCGCGCGCCCTATCATCAATGCGATGGACGAGTCACGCGTTCTGGTCGACGCTGTCGGCGCGATGTGGCCGGAGGAGCCGGGGCCCGAGGAGGCCGCGATCGAGTCCGCCCTGGTCGACGCGCTGCGCGAGTTGGACTCCGCCGGCCCGGACGAGGTCGAGAGCGCGCAGGATCGCGTCCTGGCTGTCCTGGGCGAGGCACCCGGCCTGCACCGCCGCGTCGAGTCGGCGATTCTGGCGGCCCTACTCGGTGCCGAGCGCGGCGTCGGAGCCCCGCAGTCGCCGGGCGTGACGGAGCGGCGCAGCGAGGTCGAGATCGCCTACGCCACCGACCGGGCACCCACCCCCGCTCCGGACGGGTTCTACGGCCGGAGCCGCGACCGCACCCTGCGATGCGGCAGGGCGTGGGTAGCGCTTCCCGACGACCATCGGATCGGCAGGCTTCCCCGGCCGAAGCGGCGATGGCGCCTCCGGTTCCGCAAGCCCGGGGACACGGGCCTGCGCCTGGAGGAGTCGGAGAGCCTCACCGCCACCGTCAGCGGGATGCGGGATCGGGCACCCGGCCGGGACGTGCTGGTCTTCGTACACGGCTACAACGTGTCGTTCGTCGATGCCGTGCGGCGTACCGCGCAGCTCGCGTACGACGTGGACTTCGGCGGTGTGCCGGTCCTCTACAGCTGGCCGTCCGCCGGCTCGCCGGCAGCCTACGTCGCCGACGGTGCGGCCGCCGACGGCACGCAGCGCCGGTTCCGCACGTTTCTCACCTCGCTCATGGAATCCACCGACGGCGGCCGGGTGCACGTCATCGCGCACAGCATGGGCAACCGCATCCTCACCGAGGCGCTCAGCGGTCTGACCGGCTACGAGCTGGGGCACGTCGTGTTCGCCGCGCCGGACCTCGACTCGGAGCAGTTCCGGGACCGGGTCGCCGACTTCTCGGGCACCGCCGAACGCTACACGCTGTACGTCAACGACAGAGACCTCGCCCTCGCCGCCTCCGGCTCACACGTGCTCGCCAACGCCCCCCGTGCAGGCGAGGGCGGCATCGACGACGTCGTCTTCGACGGAATCGACACCATCGACGCGAGCCGGGTCGAGACCGGCCTCCTGGGCCATTCCTACGCGATGGAGCGTCGGACGGTCGTCAGCGACATCCACCTCCTGATTCATCATGATCACCCGCCCGACAAGCGGCCCGGGCTGGGCCTGATGATGTCGAGGAACGGGCCGTACTGGGAGTTCCGGCCCTGAGTGAGGCCCGGCAGGAGCTGAACGAGGCCACCGACCTGCTCCGCGCGTACCAGCGGGACACGGGCCTGAGGTCGCGCCTGAACGAGTCGATCCGGCGGCTCGAGGAACTCCTGGACCGCCTACCCGACGGCGACGAGGTGCTTCCGGCCGCATTGACCAATCTGAGCGTGGCGCTGCGCCAACGCTCACCGGAAGACCTCGACGCCGCGATCGTCCACGCGGGCCGGTCGCTCGCGCTCACCGATCCGCAGGATCCCTGGTACGGCTCACGCGTCAACAACTACGGCGCGGCGTAACGTGCCCGGTACGGTCGCACGGCCGTCATCCGTGACCTCCGAGACGCGGTCGCCGCGCAGTTGCGCCTGCTCGACGAGGGTTTCGTCCCTGACGAGCATCGGCCCATGATCACCAGCAACGCCGCCCAGGGCCTGCGCGAGCTGTACGAGGTCACACTGGACCGGGCGTACCTCCGCGAGGCCGTCGCCCGGCACCGGACGGCGGTGCGCCTCGCCCGGCGTGCGGGTGACCAGGACCGGCTCGCCATGATTCTCCAGCACGCGGGCATCGCGACACGGCTCTGGCGGCCACATCGAGCGGGGATCCATGCGGCGATCGCGCTTCAGGAAGAGGCGCTCGCGCTCACCGGTCCGGCTGACATCCACCGGCCCGGCCGGGTGGGCAGCCTGGCCTGGTCCTGGCACGACCTCACCCGCCTCGACCCGAACGCGGCGACGACCGCGATAGCGCTGTTCGACGAGGCCCTCGCCGCGACACCGAGAGACTCCTCGGGACGCTCCGGCCTCCTGCTGGGTCGCGCGGGGGTCACGCGGCGGCTCGCGGACTTCGACGAGGCGCTCGCGGGTTTTCTGCGGTACGAGCCGATCGGTGCTCTCGGGGCGGCCTGCGAGGGCGCTCTCCAGGCGGTCCGGGACGGCGACGACGCGCGGGCACTCGACTTCTGCCACCACGGCCTCGAGGCACTCGGCGTCATCCTGCCCGGCCAGCTACTGCGTCGTGACCAGCGGAGCTGGCAGAAGCACGCCGAATCGCTGACCGCGCTCACCGCCCTGCTGCATGCGCGAGCCGGCGATCCCGTCGCGGCCACCCGCGTGGTCGACGTGCTCCGCGGCCGGGAGTCGCGCCTGCTGGCGGCGGCGGCACAGCTCGACCCCGAGGACGCCGATCCACGCGTACGCGGCCAGGAAGGCCGTGCAGGCCTGGCTCGATCGCGGCGGCCCGGCCACCGACGAACCTCTCGACTGTGTCCCCGGCCTGCCGCCCGTGCACATCGCCACCCGCCACGACCGGCACACGGTGTACCTCGTCTGCGAGGAACCCGGCGGGGCGGTCCTCGTCACCTACCCGGACGGCACGGCCGGCGTCCGTCTGCTGCCCGAGGTCACGCTCGATGCGGTCACTCGGCAACGGCGACGGCTGCGGCGCGCTTACGACCGCCGTACCGGCCTCCCGGCCGCTGTGGCACGTTGCGGCCGCTGGCTAAACCGGGCCGTGGCCCGGCCATTGCTCGACCTCGTACCCACCGACGCCCCACTGGTCGTTGTTCCATGCGGACCGTTCGCCGACCTCCCCCTGGTGGCGGCCCGCCGGCTGCTCGGCCGTCCCCTGCTGCTCGCCGCGAGTGGCCATGCCACTGCTGCCGTTCCGCCGCCGCCCGTGCCTGGCTCAGCCGTCGCGGTGCTGGGCACGACCTCCAGGATCAACTTCCTGCGTACGGCCGAGGCGGAAAGTCTGTCCCGGTATGCACCGACGACCATCGTGGCCGAGCGGGAACCGGCCGCCGCGCTGGCCGCGATCAAGGACAGCTCGGTCGTGCACTTCAGCACTCACGGAGTAGCCGGGCGGGCCGACGCCGTCGAGACCGCGTTGTACCTGCCGGGCGGCGAGGCCCTCCGCGCGTCCGAGATTCTGCGTGCCGACCTGTCCGCCGGGCCGCTGATCTTCCTGGCCAGCTGCGAGACGACAAGCCCTGACCCGAGCCTGCCCGACCAGACCTTCGGCCCGCCCGCCGCCTTCCTTCACGCCGGCGCCACCGCGGTCGTCGCCCCTCTGCTCTCCGTCAGCGAGGATGTCTCCGCGCTCATGGCCGCCCGTTTCTACCACGAGCTGAGTGGCGGTGGAGGCCCGCACGAAGCGCTTGCCCGCGCGCAAAAGTGGCTCAGTGGGTCTGGGATCGGCGACCAGTGCGCCTTCCTCGGCGAGGTGATCACCGCCGCCGAGAGCGCCGGCGAGCCGGTACCGGGTCTGCGATGTCTCGTAAGGGCCATCAAAGAGCATCCCGAACGTCATGCCGAGCTGACGGGCGGTTGGGCATGGGCCCTTTTCACGGTCTCGATCTGACCGGCTCCTTGGCGCGTCTGCCCGAGCCGTTCAAGACTCAGACGCATGACGCCGAGATCGCAGGAACCCATGCGACGGGGCATCGGCCGAGCGCGTGTCCGTCAGCTATCGCTGAAGGGCACCCGCGTACCGGCCAGGGAGACACCATGACGGCGGACACCATCGAACTGCTGCACCCGTCCGATGTCCTAGCCGGACGCGAGCTCGTGTCCGCGCCCGGGCGTTCTGCGGACGACCGGGACGTCCGGGTGATCGGCGACGCCGTCCGCTGCGGGCGCCCGGTGATCTACCCGGTACCGGGTCCGGACCTGCCGCCGGCGCTACAGCGGCGTGCCGGTGCCGGATACCGGTACGTGGGCGCCATCTTCGCGTTCGACCTCGGCGACCTCGGTGACGGCGAGCGCTACCAGGCGGTCCGGTTCGAGGTCGAGCTGGCCGACCGACGCGCCGTGGCGCTGCGGCTCGACGGTGACGGCGGCGCGCTCGGGCTGACCTTCGACAACGCCGGGCCGGCTCCGGCCTCCACGGCTGCCGCGCACACGGTCACCGCCACCCGCGCCCGGCCGGACTGGCTGCGCCGGCTGCTCAACCGACGGGGCGTTCCCCGCGCGTGGACGCTCGGCCTGCAGAACCACCGGTTCCGCTGGACGTACGAGGATCCGCGCAGCGCCCTCCTGTTGCCCCGTTCATACGCCGTGCACGCGCTGATCGAGGTCCCCGCAGACCTCGCGGAGATTCACGGCACGATCGACATGCACGTCGACGTGTCGACACGCGCGTCCACGGTTCTGCACGCCGACCTGCGTGACTCGATCGCCTTCAGCGAATCGGTCCCGGCCCTCACCGGCCCGGCCGACGTGACCGGCTCGGCGGCGGTCCGGCTCTGCATGGCCGCCGACGTGTCGGGTTACAGCAGCCGGACCAACGCCGAGACCGAACGGATCCAGGGTCTTCTCGTCGACATTCTCGCCCGGGCCCGTCGCGCCGCAGGCATCGCCGACTCCGCAGTGGCGCCGCAAGCGCACGGTGACGGCCAGTTCACGGTGCTGCCTCCCGGCATCGACGAGTCGGCGGTGATCCCACGCCTGATCGACGAACTCGGCACCGCCCTGCGCGAGGTGAACGCGGTCGCCACACCGGACGCTCGGCTGCGCCTGCGGCTGGCGCTCCATCGGGGTCTGGTCAAACCGGCATGCAACGGGTGGGTGGGCTCGTCGACCATTGCCGTGCACCGCCTTCTCGACAGCCCTCCGCTACGAACGGCGCTGCGCGAGCACGCCGCAGCCGACTTCGTCCTGGGCATCCCGGACGTGCTCTTCCAGGACGTGATCGTCCACGCCGCCGAACCGCCGCTGCCGAGCGACTTCACGCCGGTCGTCGTCGACCTGCCCGAGAAGAGCTTCGTCGAGCACTGCTGGGTGGCCGTCGGCACCACCTCGTCGGTGCGAGCCTGACGAGGACGCCGGCCGGCTGACGACCGCGCCACTGCCCCCTGCCGATTCCGGTTTCGGTCGGATTCCGCACGCCGTTTTCCCGGTCCAATTCCGATCAGCGGCCGGGATGTGGCCGGAAGGGATTCCCACACAGCCGGGGGGTGGCCCACGTGGAGTCGCACTGACCTGCGTTGAGGGCGGCGTAGGAGGCTACTCGCCTTTCTTCCTACGCCGCCAGATCCCGCCGCGCACGCCACCGGTCGCCCGAGGGCCGGCCGCCGTCTCCACGGATGCCGGAGGCACGGCGGCAGGCAGGGCACTCGTACTCCGCCCGGCGCCGACCACCGTTATCAGCGCGACGGTCACGTTGTCGCCGGCGTCCTCAGCCGAGCCGGCGAGCGCCGCGCGGACCAGCCGCGCGGCCACTGCCCGGTCGTCGCCGCTCAGGAGGCTCTGTCCCATCACCTCCGGGCTCACCGCGTCGTGTAGACCGTCGCTGCAGAGGAGCAGGCGGTCACCCGGTCGCAGACGCGTGCTGAAGAGAGCCGGGTCGGCCGGGCTGCGGGTGCCGCCGAGGCACCGGTTCACCGCTGAGCCGTCGGGGGTGACCCGGTGGTCCTGCGTGAGCTGACCGAGGTAGCCGTCCCGAATCTGGTATATCCGCACGTCCCCGGCGTTGGCGGCGACGGCGGCGCCGTCGTGGTGGACCACCAGCAGCGCGGCCGTACACGCCATGTCCGGACTGCCGATCTCCGCTCCCCGGGCCCTGATCGCCTGATCGGTCCGGCGGAAACGCTCCGGCAGGTGCGCCACATCGTCGCCGCCGTCGTCCGCGGTCAGCATCTGCGCGCCGAGCCGGGCAGCGACGTCCCCGTCCGGGCGTCCGCCGATGCCATCGGTCACCGCCACCCGCGCCGGCCGGCCCGGATCCACCGGTAGCAGCAGGTCGAGCGGGCGGGCCGGGTCGCCGTACACCGCCCAGCCGTCCACCCCGATCGCATCCTCGTTACCGCGACGCCGGTTACGCGCCGTCGCGGCCACCACGACCACTGCGGTCACCTGCCCGTCAGGGCGCCTGCTCATCGAACGCTCCCCTCGCCGCCGCCACTAGCACGATCAACACCCATGAGCCCCAGAAGACCGGCCAGCCCACGACGGGCCCCAGCGTCATCCCGGCCACCGCGCCCGGCAGAGCCGACACGGCCAGGCCGGCGACCGCTCCACCGAAGGCGCCCAGCAACGCACCGCTCAGAGCCGACCGCGGCAGGCGGAGACCGGCACACAGGCACAGGCCGACGAGCAGCAGCGCCCCCGCAGTGAGCAGGCCCTGCCCGACTGAGGTGCCCAGCGCGACGCCGGTGCCCGCGATCGTGACGAGCACGACGTAGCCGGTCACGGCCGCGAACCAGGCCGCCGGCACTCCGCCGGTACGGCGCGGCCGAGGTGCCCGCGTCGCGGGCCGCCGGCTCTCGTCAGGCAACCAGTGTCCCGGTGCGCGTGGCGGCCCCGCAGCCAGGATCTGCGCGTCGACCTGGGCCCGCAACCGCTGGACGTGTCCCGCGAAGCCGGCATGCGGCTCAGCCCGGACCACCTGCCGTATCTCGGCTCGGTGCGCCCACAGCAGAAGAACCGCCTGGGCGGCCGGGCCGTCTGGCCCGCCGGTGCGCCGGGTCAGACGCCTGACCCAGCCGGCCCGGCGTGCCTCACGGGTCACCGCGGCGCGGACACGGTGGGCCAGTTCCGCCCTTGCGACCGGGTCCAGCGCGGCCCGCAGGAGGACGGGCAGGAGCAGCCGCCGGTTGGGCAGCCGTTCGAACTCGCCGAGGGCCTGTACGGCGATGGCCCGGGCGCGCCGGTACCAGCGCTGCCACCGGTCGTCGACAGCGGCGAGGCCCGAACCGCCGGGCAGGCGGTCGAGAACGCGCAGGGCACCGCTGGCGCGAAGCGACTCGACAGCCGCCAACGCCTCCGCGGCCTCCTCGGCTGTGACATCGCCGACGTCGCGGTCCAGGCCGGGCAGTTCGGGGGCGTGGTCGTCGATGCCGGCCTCGGCCGCCGTCAGCAGTCCCACCACGCCCTGCGGGTCGGCGCGGTAGCCACGGAAGGTCGGCGGGGCCTCCGGATCGAGGCGCACGATGATCTCCGCGATCGTCCGGTCCACGGGGCTGCGCGGCAGCACGTGCCGCAGATGGACATCGCGAAGCGCCGCGCTCAGGTGCGGCGAGATCGCCTCGGACCATTCGAGCATCTGGTACCAGCCGACGCCGGCCACCAGGTGACCGGCCTGCCGCCAGTTCGCCGCGAACAGTGCCGCCAGCTCGCGGGGGTGGCGCACCTGCGTACCGGCGAACGGGAAGGCCGGTACGGACGGATGCGCCGCGCCGTCCGCTGACCCGGACACCACCCGGGCGGCCGGGCCGCCGCCGGCGGGGGGACCGATCGACTGGTCGACCTCGCTGTCGACGCCGTCGAGCCAGCGGCGGACCTCCGCGTACCCCCACCGTCTGGCCGGCGACCAGGTGAGCAGCCCGCGTAGGAGCGTCTGCCAGCGGGCCGGCACATCGCCGTCGATCGGCACCGGCTCGTTGTTGACCAGCCCGTTGATCCTGAACGGGTCGAGCTGCTCGCCGTTCGGACGCAACGGGTGGTGCCCTTGGAGGAGCTCGAGCATCGTCATGCCCAGCGCCCACCAGTCGATCGCGGCGGACCGGCTGTCGCGGAAGAGTTCCGGCGCGGCGTACTCGGGGGTCATGGCGCCGGCGGCCTGTTCCAGCGTCTGGGTGAGGATGCGGGCGATCCCGAAGTCCGCCAGCTTCACCGAGATCGGGCCGGTGCGCTCGACCATGATGTTGCTCGGCTTGATGTCGGAGTGCACCAGCGCATCCACCGAACGTTCCCGGCCGTCGGGTGCCCTGTGGATGAAGTCGAGCGCCGCCGCCACCTGCGCCAGCACGTCACGGGCCCGGTCCGGGTCGAGCCGGCCCTCGCGGCGCAGCAGATCGGCCAGCGAGCCCTCGGGCAGGAAGACCGAGACCTCGTAGTCTTGATCCCAGGCGGTGCGGCCGAGCACGAACGGCACGAGGTGCTGCCCGCCGGCCCGCTCCCACCGGGCCCACACCTCCTCGATGCCGGGGCGCGCCCGGTGGTAGATCTTCACGATCACGTCGCGGCCGTCGTCCCACGCACCCCGATAGAGCACGGCCTGTCCGCCGAGGTCGTCCGGCCGG
This sequence comes from Micromonospora sp. BL1, assembly GCF_003667485.1. NCBI lineage: Bacteria > Bacillati > Actinomycetota > Actinomycetes > Micromonosporales > Micromonosporaceae > Micromonospora > Micromonospora sp. BL1. The sequence goes on along the minus strand of NZ_RCVK01000317.1, from coordinate 12,397 downwards.
TACAACTCGGCGTTGCGGAGCCGCTCGGCGATGCCGGACGGGAAGGTGCGTGCACTCCCGGCCGCCCCGGGCGGCGGCCGGTCGTGTCCGGCCGGGGAGGCGTCGACAGTGGTGCGGTCCCGCCGCCGGCCGGCACCACCCGCGTCCGCGTCGACAGTCGTCCGGTCACGCCGCCGGCCGCCGTCGTGCCCGCCCGCATCGAGGGTCACGCGGTCACGTGGGCGACCCTGAGCCTCGCCCGCGTCGACCGTCGCACGGTCCCGGGGACGGCCGTCCCCGGCCTCGCCCGCGTCCAGCGTCGTGCGGTCGCGGGGCGGTTCGGCCGGCCCGGTCACCCGGCCGGGTCCACGCGGACGTTGCAGTGGGGCCGGAGCCGGATGACGACCGGCAGGTCGAACACACCGCCGCCGCCCTTCGGCAGGCGGTGGCCGTCCACCGAGGTGCCGTTCACCGAGTCCAGGTCGCGCACCTCGACCTGCCGCCCCCGCATGACCACCGCCGCGTGGTGCTTGCCCACGAAATCGTCGTCGTGGAGCGCGCGGCCGACGGCATCGTCGGCGGACATCCGTCCCAGGACCACCCGCCCGCCCGGCGGGATGGTGATCGGCGGGCCCGCGGCGCCGATCCGCAGCACGCCTGCGCCGGTCTGCACCGGCCCGCCCGCCGGCTCCGCGACCGGTTGCGGGCCGGCCGCGCCGGGTTCCCGGTGGAGCATCGTCGGGCGCGCGGGCCGCGGCCGCACCGGCTCGGCGGCGACCCGGCCGTCGCCGGCCGGCCGCGGCTGCGAGCGTCCGGTGCCGCAGAACGGACAGGGGTCCAGCTCCGCGGCCGACCGCCGTTTACAGAAACCGCATTCCACTAGGTCTGCCATGACGGCCCTCTCAGGTGTACCCCCCGGTCGGTGACGGCCTGCCGGACGGCGGCGAGGTCGCCGGGCAGTGGTATGCCGATCATCCACACGGCACCATCGGACACCTCGACCTGCACGGCCGCCCGGGGCAGGCGGTCGGCGTCGGCGTAGCGCCGTGCTCCGAGCGGGGTCAGCGTGATGAGCTCCTGGTTGTCCGAGCCACGCAGGGCGGCGGTTCCGGCGCGTGCCGCGTCGTAGGGACCGGCGACGACCGCATCAGCCCCGGCGAGGAGCCGCGCGCCGTCACCGCGGACCCAGTCCGGCTCGCGTCCGGTGTAGACGAGCACATCCGGCTCGCGCAGCCCGGACGGTCGTTCGGCACGCCAGCCGGCCAGGCCGCGCATCAGCTCGGCCAAGGCGTCCGGCTGGTCGGTGGGTTCGCCGCCGCTGATCGTGACTCCGTCGACCTCGGACCCGGCCAGCGACCGCAGCCAGTCGAGAACCGCCGCTACCGACACCGTCGATCCGGGGTCGGGGCGCCAGGTGTCCACGCTGACGCAGCCCGGGCAGCGGATGCCGCAGCCCTGGAACCAGATCCCGGCACGGCGTCCCGGGCCGAGCACGGAGACCGGGTGGTGAAGGCGGCTGATCTGCGCGTCCATGTCAGCTCCGCGCCCGGGCGGCGGGCGGGGCGCCCGGCTTTCGCCGCCGCCCCTGCTCCTTGGACACGGCCCGCTCCTGGCCCGCCCGCTCCGCACCACGCGCCGGCGTCGCGGTGGACACCTCGATCCACGGCTGCGGCAACGCGCCCGCCGCCGCGCCGACGATCCGGCCGATCCGCACCCCGTTGACCGCCAGCTCCTCCGCGATGTGTGGGACGTCCTCGCACAACTCCTGCTCCGCACGGACGTCGGCGGCGCGTGCGGCCTCGTCGCCGGCCACGCCCGGCGGTTCTCCGGGGGCACCGACACGGACGGGTTCGAGCCTGATGGCCGACCCGTCGACGGTGAGTCGCACCGCGTGCCGGGACGAGGGCCCGCGCCGGACGAGGACGCCCTCCACCGGGGTGAGCACCTCGGCCGCGGGCAGGACCGTGTAGCCACGGCTGACGAACGCCTCGACGACCGCCTGCCGTACGTGTTCGCGTTCCATGTCCGTACGCTGCCGCGCCTCGGCGGCGACCGTCGCGTCGCGCAGGGCGGCGGTGTCGACCGCGTGTCCCCGCGCCGTCTGCGCACGCGCGGCCGCCACGGCGCGGGCGAGCGGCTCGTCGCCGGTGTCCCGTGCGACGAGGTCGGCCTCGGCGATCGCCCCCGCCGCGTCTCGCCGGGCCGACGCCGCCTCACGAGCCTTCGTGACGTGTTGCCGCAGCAGCGCCAGCAGCACCCGGCGCCGGTCCGGCGGCGCCGTCGCCACCGCACCGACCAGATCGGTGACCGTCCGCGGCGGCTCGACGTCGTACGGAAGCCGGGCGACCAGGCGATCGGCTTCGGCGAGGTCGGCGGCCAGAGTGTCCGGCGCGGCCGTCGGCGGCTCCGCCGGCACGTCGGAGGCCGGACCGGTCGCGGACCGGGACGGCACCGGACGGACGGCGTCGAACGTGGTGGCGGTCACCCGCTCGGCGCGACCGTGCGAGCCCAGGCCGACCGCGTTGGCCCGGGCCCGGGCGGCGGCACCCCGGGAGGCCGCCTCCACGAGCGCCTCACGGAGCGCACGCGTCTGGTCCGACACGCCGGCACGCACCCGGTCCACGGTGTCCGCGTCCACGCCCGGCGGGCCGCCGACGGACGGGATCGCGGGCACCTCGATGCCGTACCGCCGGCCGATCGTCGTCGCCTCGGCGCGTAGCCGCTCCCGGTCGGCAACCGCCAGCTCCCAGCGGCGCCGCGCCTGCTGCTGTCGCTGGGCCGCCGCCATCAGCGCCCGCTGTGCCTCGCTGACGGCGTATCCGGCCGTCTTCGGTCCGCTCATCGTCCATGTCCCCCTCAGCCCGCTGCCACGCACGCTCGTCCCTTCCTGACGGACGGTCCGTCAGGAAGGGACACGCCGGCGAGGAGTCCGGCGGGACGGAGGTGGGCCGCCGATGACGACGGAGATGGCCGATGCGGCGCAGCCGGTCGTGGAGACGGGCGCGCGACGGTCGCGGGCCGGGTCCGAGCCGCCGCCCGTACCCTGGCGGCGGCGACGGGCGCTGGCTCGCAGCGGGCGGCGCGACGGCCGGTTTCGCCGGCCTGATCCGCTGCTGCTCACCGCGCCGGCACAGACGGCGACGCGGGTGCTGCTGCACGCGGAGTTCCAGTTGGCGGTCGCCACCGCGTACGCCGACTTCACCACTGCGGCGGAGCCGCACCGCCGCGCGCTGCGCCGGGTACGGGCCGAGCTGCCGCTGCTCCACGACAACCTGGCCGCCCTCGAGAGCGCCCTGGCGGCAGCGGAGGCACGGCACCGCGAGGCGGGAGCCGGCGTGGAGCGCCGGATGGGCGAACGGTTCCAGCCGGAGGAGCTGATCCGGGCCCGGCGTGCCCGGGAACACGCCCGGCGCCTCGACCCGCAGCGCCGGGCGCGGGACCAGGCGCGCGCGGAGATCCAGGCGGCGCAGCGGCGGCTCGCCGAGCTCCGGGTACGCATCGACGGCCTGTTCCAGCACGCGGTCGGTGTGGCGTGGCGGCTACGGGCGCGGTGTTCCCGCGAGCAGGCGCTCTACGACGAGGCGTTGCTGCGCCGGCATCCCGACGGCGACCTGCTCCGCGATCTGCTCGACACCCGACCGCCGGATCTGCCGCGGTGGGTACACGAACCGGCCGAGGCGCATCGGATGGAGGAGCGATGACCGCGCCCCGGGAGAACGCGGGGCGGCCGGGCCTCGCCGCGCTCGTGCGCCGGGCGGTCGGGGCCGCCCGGCACCGGCGATCCGCGCCGGACGTCGACTACACGTTCGCGCGCCGGGTCCGGGACGGCTACGCGCCCACCTCGTCGCCGGTGATTCCCGACGCCTCCGCCGAGCTGCGGGAGCGGGTCGACCGGCTGGCCCGTGCCGGCGCGCTCGACGAGGGCAGCGCCCACGCCTTCGACCAGACCATCGCGGGATGGACGACCGACTGGTCAGTCGACGCGCACGCCGAGCACCTCGCCCGTCAGAGCGTGCTCACGCAGCTCGAGGAGAACGCCGCGGCCGAGGTCGAACGGGTCCGCCAGCTCTCCGACCTGAACGCACGACGGCTCGCCGAGATCGAGCGGCACCTCGAGTGGCTCTTCGACGGCGCGGATCCCCGGCGCCACCCGCTGTGGGGAGCCGAGCCGCCCGCCCGCCGACCGGCGGAGCCGGACCGACCAGACGACCGGAGGACGCCGTGACCGCCCCTGTCCACCCGCCGCCACACGAGGAGTCCACGTCCTACACGGACCGCCAGGGCCACGTTCGTACCCTGATTCCGCCGCCGCCCGTACCACCGTCACCGCCGTCGAACGGCGACGCACCGTCCGGGCCCGGCGCCCACGGGCCTGGACGCCTGGCGCAGCGGCGCGACGAGGCCGCGCTGGCATCGTCACGCTGGGTCCGGCTGGGCGGGTGGGCCCTGCTCCTCGTGCTCGCGGGCGCGGACGCGTTCGGCTTCTGGCAGACGCTCAACCGGCTCATCCAGCGCGACAGCCTGCTGGTCGGATTCTTCGTCAGCGCCCTGGCGCTGGGTTCGGTGGCCGGCGCCCACCTGGTGGGCGCGTGGGCCCGTTCCCGCCGCGAGGGCTACGGCGGCAGCCTGGTCTGGATCTGCACGGTCAGCCTGTTGTGGCTGTCGCTGGGCGGCCTGATCGGATGGATCCGCGCGACGAACAGCGAGCCGAGCAGCGACGCCACCGGCGACCTGGCCGACGCCGCGGAAGCCGTCGACGCCGCGGGTGACGGCCTGACCCAGACCTCGATCCAGATGGCCGCGCTGCTGCTCGGTCTCTACCTGTTGACCGGGGCGATCGCGATGACGTTCGCCTACAAGCACGGCGACCCGCGCACCGCCCACATCCACCGCCTGCTGCGCGAGCGGCGACGGCTCGCCGAGGAGCAGGCCCGGCTGGCACACGAGATGCGGATCGCCGAGGGACGGCGGGCGGTACGCGAACAGGACCGCGAGTACGACGCCGAACAGTTCGACCTCGAACAGGGCCGGCAGGACGTACGGACCGACTCCCTGCGCGCCGACGCGAACCTGCACAACGCCGGCTATCAGGGCGACCCCCAGGCCACCGACGCGCTGACCGTCCAGGACGCCGGTGCCGACGACAATTCCGAGGAAGGTGCCAGATGACCGCCAGACTGCGCCGCCGTGTAGCCGCGGCCGTCGCCATCAGCATCGTCGCGACCACGCTGACGGCCTGCGACCCGCCTCCCGGCGACGGCGCGATCGCGCTCGTCGTCGGCGGACGGAACAACATGCCCCGGCCGCAGTTGACGAAGATGGCCACGGACCGTCTCCGGGCGGCGTTCGACAAGCGGGACACGATGGTCGTCGTGGACGTCACCGGCGACCCCAAGGTCCGCTACACCGGGCAGATCGACCAGGCCTGCGACAGCGCCACCACCTGCGACGCCGCGTTCAGGAGCTTCGTGGCCAAGGTGAACCGGCTACTGGGCGGCGTGAAGGCCGAGGTCGGGGAGGCCGACACCCTGGAGGCGGTCCTCACCGCGGCCCGTGTGCTGCGCACGTACAAGGGTGACAAGTCGATGGTGGTGATCGACAACGGCCTGCAGACCGTCGGCGCCATGCCGTTGCAGGCGCCCGGTGCGCTCACCGCCGAGCCCGAGGCGGTCGTGGCCCCGCTGGCCGAGAAGGGCCGCCTCGACGACCTGGCGCGGTTGCCGATCCTGTGGACCGGGCTCGGCTCGTCCGCCGGCAGGCAGGCGCGGGTACCGAGCGATGCCGCGGTGATGCTGGAGGCGCTCTGGGAGGGCGTGCTCGGCCACGCCGAGGCACAGGTCGAGTTCGACCCCACCGACCTGCGGGACCTTCCGCCCGCCGACGGCCTGCCGTCCGTCACGCCGGTGCCGTTCGAACCCGAGAAGGCTCCCAGGTCCGGCGGGTGTTTCCGCCTCCGGGAGGATCAGATCGGCTTCCTGGGCCAGAAGGCGGAGTTCCGCGACCCGGCGAAGGCCCGTCAGGTGCTCGAACCGGTGGCCGCGGAACTCAAGCGCCTGAACATCCCGGCGACGGTCATCGGCACCACCGCCCTGCCCGACGGGGACGACCACGGCCTGTCGACCCGCCGGGCGGAGAAGGCGGTCAGTGTGCTCGTCGAACTCGGCGTGCCGAAGCGCCGGTTGACCCCCATCGGCGTCGGCACCGAGTTCGCCGATTTCGTGCCCGACACGGACCGCAACGGGAACCTCATCGAGACCTTGGCGGTGCAGAATCGTCTCGTGATCATTCAGCCGGCCGGCCAGCGGTGCGGGTGAGACTCTCGCCCGAGCAGAGCGCGAAGCTCCAACGCCTCGTGGAGGAGGAGCTTCGCGCTGCCTGCCGTGCCGCGGCGGCGGACGGCGTCCCGGCCGAGGCGCTCGCCGCCGACCTCGACGAGCGCCGCCGGACCCTGGAGTCAACGCTCGGGGTCACAGACGATCTGCTGGACGGCGGCGACCACCCGGGCGACGACGGCCGGGTCGGCGAGTCTGGCTGAGATCCGCTCGTCGAAGGCGGGCGCCGAGCCCGGCACGCGGTCCAGTTCGTCTCCCCCGGTGCCCTCCCCGAACACCGCGGTGACGATCCGCACGACGGCCTCGTGCGGATCGGCGCCTCGACCCAGAGCCTCGTCGAGCGCGTCGATGACGGCCGCGGCGAGCGCTCGCAGCCGCGCCTCGTCGATCTCGCCGCCGGTCGCCGGCGAGCCCTGGTCCGCGGTCTCGTCCACCGGGGTCGCCGCCACCGGGGCCGGCTTGGCGCCCATCGGTCGCTCGACGTACCTGGCGAACCAGGCCGGGCGGCGCCGCATCGCCGCGAGCACCTCCTCGACCTCGCGCACCACCGCCGCCGCGTCGCTCCCCACCCAGTCGCCCGTCGCGGCGACGCGTCGCGCGGCCCAGCTCTGCAGCGGCCAGACGTCGGCGCCCGCGCTGGCGGTGACGCCCACCCAGTTGAGGATCTCGACAGCGAGTTCCATCAGCCAGACGTCGTGGCTCAGGGCGTCGGCCAGCCAGCCGGGGACGCGCGGACGTTGCAGCGCTCCCCGTCGCCCCCGGCGCCGCCGGTGCGCGTCGACTGTGACAGCGGTCAGCCGCCGGGCCATCCAGGCCTCCACGTCGCGTATCGGCACCACGGCATGCGTCAGGAGATCCTCCACGACCGCTTCCACGTCGTCGTGGAAACCGTGGAGGCACTCGTCGGCCAACTGCGGCAGGGACGCCGCGCAGACGAAGTGGCCGCGCCGGTGTTCGACCGGCCGGGTGACGCGGGCGAAGACCAGCGGCCAGGCCATCGCCCACGCGCCGGCGGTCAGCCGCCGGCGCTCCGCCGGTGACGCGGCCCGCGCCACTGCCGCCAACTGACCGCGACCTGCCAGTAGGCGGACGTAGGCGACCTCGGCGTCTGCCGGGGCGGGGTGCGAACTCGTCACAGCGCTCCTTCCGATGCGGCGATCACCGGGGTGGAGCGTGCGGAGACCACCAGTGCGCTGGACGCCGGCCGGTCGGGCAGCTCACCCCGCGGTTGACAGATCAATCGTGGGGTTCGCCGCGGGCCGCCTGCCGGTCATCGCCGGGCCGACTCTGTGGCCAGTTGGTGGCCAGCCGTCGACCTCATCGCCCGAAGTGGACGAATGCGGCCCAGCCGACGGGATCGGCCGCCGTGGTGCGGTCCACTGCCGCGCGCAGCGCAGCGGGCATCTCGGCGGGCACCCGCTGCGCGTCGGAGATCATCCACCGCTGGGCCGCGCGGAGGGCGTCGGCCGGTGCGAGGCCCTCGCGGCGCAGGTAGTGGTGGAACATGTACATCAGCACCGACGTGGCGGCGTCCGGCACGCTCCACTGGGCGCCGACGACAGCGGTGGCGGTGTTCGCGAGCAGCGTGGTGCTCAGGCTGAACGCCTCGTCGTCGGCGCGGCCGCAGACGCCGCTGCCGCACGCGGCCAGCACCGCCAGGGCGATGGAACGGGCCGGCGCGACCCGGACGATCTCCTCGGCCGACATCCGCTCCCCACCGGCCAGCAGGAGGTAGGACGTGTCCGCCCCGGCGCGGCCGGGGCGTACCACGCCGTGGCAGGCCAGGTGCAGCATGGTTCCGGCGTGCTCGTCGGCGAGCCACCCGAGCAGATCCGCCCGGGTGCCCACCCCACCGTCGGCCGCGACTCCGTCCGGGGTGCGGCCGACGTACCGGGCACGGGGGTAGAACCGCTCCCGCACCGCCAGCGCTTCGGCCCGGGCCGCCGGCAGGTCCGCGGCGGCACCCGCCGTGTCCGGGTCACCCACCACCAGGCCGGAGTCGGACAGCGGCACCGGGGCCCGCCAGGCCAGGTCGCACAGCAGACGAGCCGACGGCGCGTACGAGAACAGCGCGTCCTCGATCGCGTACCGCAACCCCCGATCCGTCCTGCGGCGGGCGGCGTGCCAGGGAATGCGGGCCAGCTCGCCCATCGGGATCAGCACGAGGCGCGGCGCACGCCCGTCCGCCGGTTGCGGGCAGCGCTCCAGCAGTGGACCGATCGCGGCCGTCCACGCCCAGTCGCAGACGTCGTCGAGCGTCTTGCGTGCCGTCCCCGCAGTCGCGGACCAGGATCCGGCCACCGCGACCCGGGAGGCACGGCTGCCGGCGGTGGTCGCGGTGAGGAACGCGTCGAAGCCCGCCCTCCCCTGCTTACTCAGCGTCGCCAGGGGGAACCAGCTCGGCGGCTCCGCGCGCGGCACCATCACCACCGCGCCCGACTTCTCGTCACCGGGCATCAGATAGACGATCATGTCGGCGCCCAGTGCGGTCAGCGCCGCCCGCATCTCGTCGAGGTCGGGCGGGGCGAGCAGCCGCGTCGTGGCGGCGTCGGGCGCGGCCGTCGTCGTGCCGTCCTCGGTGATGCCGATCCCGGCCAGTGCCGCAATGACCTCCCGGCGCAGCTCACCCGGCACGAGCTCAGGCTCGGTCTCGGCGACGGCGTCGCGCCACCGTGCGGCGAGGTCGGCCCGGCCGGCATCGGCCAGACGCGCGCCGAGGTCACGGGTCTCGGTGGCCGCGTAGAGGATCAACGCGCGACAGGCGTCCAGCGCCAGCGCCGCGGATCCCGGATCGCCGTCGGCGAGGCACCATCTCGCGACGTCGAGCGCGTCGCCCGCGGCGTTCCGCGCGGCCGCATCGGCGTCGCTGATGCCGCCCGTCAGCAACACGTTCCAGGCGTGCCCGCGCAGCCCGGCGAGCGCGACCTCCCGGCCCCGCGGCTTGTCGCCGGCCATCCGGTACCCGTGCGCCAACAGGCTGGACAACTGCGTCCACTGCTGGTGCTGGTTCGAGCCCGCCAGCTCGCGTCCCTGTTCGAGCAGCCGGACGGCCTCGACGAGATCCGCGCGGCGTGCCAGCTTCTCGACTCGGCGCAGGTACGCGGTGCCGAGGCTCGTCAGGTACGGCACCCGCTGTGCGTCATCGCCCGGCACCAGGTCCAGTGCCGCGCGAAGGTCGCTGATCGCGGCGTCCAGCAGGCCTCTGCTGTGGAAGCCGTGCCGCAACTGCGCCACTCCGAGCACATGCAGGTGCCTCGCCCGTTCGTGCGGTGTCTGGCCGGGCTGCTCGGCGAGCGCGCGCAACGCGGCGAGCCGCGCGCGCAGCTCCGGATCGACCGGATCGCTCCCCCGCGGGGCAGTACCGGCCGGGGCGGGATTCGCCGTCTCCCGCAACGCGTCGAACTGGATCCGGATGGCACGCACCGCGCTCCGTACCGCATCGTCGGCGGGCAGCGACGACGCGACTTCCTCCGCGCGGTCCAGGGCCGTCCACACGGCCGGCAGGTCACCACGGGCCACCGCCGCGTAGACCTCGGAGAAGCTCTTGAGCGCCGCGATGCGCGCCGTCCCCCGCGGGTTGCCGGACATCAGGCCGGCCATGACCTGGAGCGCGTGTTCCATGTCCGCCGAGGACCGCGCCATACTCGCCGGACCACCGTCCAGTCCGCTGACCACCACGCCGAGGCCGACACGCGCGTTGTCCACCATCTGCGCGTACGGCTGCCGATCGCCCACGACCCGGGCCAGCCCCTCCACCTCGGCGAGAGCTCCCCGGGGAGTGACGCCGGGCGCGCTGTCCGCCACCGCCCGCGCCAGCGCGGTGGACCGCACGACCGCCGCGCCCAGCTCCGCCTCGGGCAGGGGGTGCGGGTCGGCGGCGGCGATCTCAGACAACGCGACCGCTCGATCGAGGTGTGCGGTGAAGCGTCCCGAGCGGAGGATGGCGTTGACCAGGATCTGCGCGAGCTTGCACCGCCCCGGCAGATCGGCCGGCAGCATGTCGAAGTCCGCGAGAGCCGCCGACAGGTCGGCCGGCCGCCGGCCGTGCTGGTCGAATGCGACCAGGCGCAGCCAGCAACGGGTGAAGCGCCACGGCCCGCTGTCCGCCTCGCCGAACATCTTCATCGCTGTCGATGCCGAGTCGACAAGCGTACGCAGCGCCTCATCGGGTACCTGAGCCAACGTGACCCCACAGAGTACGGTTTCGGTTGACGACTACTGACGGACCGGGGAGGCGGTCGTGTCCCTTCAGGACGAGCTCCACCGGGAACTCGTTGAACTCCGCCGGCGGCGGGGCCTGCTGAGCGCGTCGCTGGGGCGGCTCGTCGGACCACGGCTGCACGAGCTGAGCGGGACCACGCCGACCGACCCCGACCGGGTGGTGCGCGAGCGGGTCGGCCAGAGGCTGCTCTCCCTGGCCCGGGACCTGCCGGCGGACCTGGTCCGTGTGGTGGAGCTGACCTACGCCGTCGACGCGGAGCACGCCTACGCCGACCTGACCACCCGGCAGGCTCAGCTGGCCCGGGAGCAGAGATACGAGTTGCGGACCGCCCGGCGCCGTTCGGAGCAGGTCACCGAGTTGCTGGCCGCGGCGGCGGAGGCCGAGTGGGCGACGCGCCTCGCGGGGGATCTCGACTCCGGGTGGCGGGTCCGGTCGCTGGAGGCGCTGCTCCGGCTCGACACCCCGACGCCGGAGCTGTACGAGGCCCGGACCATCGTCGCCACCCGGGATCTCGACGAGATCGTCGTCCGGCTCGACCTGCCCCGCCCGGACACCGACAGCTCGGACGGTGCCGACCTCCTCATCGACGTGCTCTACGGCGCGCGCATCCGCAGCGTCGCACGGGGCAACGGCAACCGCCACTTCGAGGTCCGGCTCGCCCTGCCCGAGACGCTGAGCGCCGACCGGAACCACAAGCTGTGCATGCACTTCCGGGTGGCGCCTGGGCAGCGGATCCGCGACCGCTATGTGATCACTCCGCTGGATCCCTGCGACTACGGACTGGTGCGGGTCCGCTTCGCCGGTCGCGAGCCCGCCGCGCTGTGGCGGATCGACGGGCTGCCGCAGGGACTGCTCGACGATCCGGACCGCCGCCACGACCGGCTCGGCGTGGACGGCGCGGGTGACGTCGTGGCGGAGTTCCGGCGGCTGCGGCAGGGGCGCGGCTACGGCGTGGGCTGGCGGTTCGCGCAGCCGTGACCCGGCGGCGTCCCGCGGTCCGTCAGGGACGGGTGGGGCCCGGTTCTGATGCGGGCCGAGCGGACGACGCACCGGAAGGCCGGGTACCGGAGTTGGACGGCGAACACCTGCTGAACGTGCTTGCCAGCATGTCGATCGAGGATCTCCCCGACGCGATCGACCACCTGACCGAGTCGGGTGACCTGCTCGCCCGCTCCATGGCGTACGCCCGTCTCCATCAGCACGACCGCCAGCCGGAGACGCTCGCGCGCGCCGAGTCGGACTTCGCGGCGGCCGGCGGCAGTCCCGCCGACCGCGCCCAGGTGGCGCGGTTGCTGGCCGCCCAACGGGCCAAGGAGGCCGCCCTCGGTGCGCCCGGGGACGTCGGGCCGCTCCAGCGGCTTCTCGACGAGGCCGAGGACGACCCGGCGAGTCCCGGCAACCGGGAGATGCTGGGCGTCATCACCCATCTGGCCGGCGCCCTACGCGGGGGATCCGCCCATGACCTCACGGACGCGCTGGCGGGGCTCTCGTCGGTCAGCGTCCCGTACGACAGCCCTCACGCCGCGATGCTGCCGCTCATGAAGGCGGCGTTGGCGTCGCAGATCGCCGCCCCCGACGATCGCGCCGCCGTGGAAGATCTGCTCGAACAGGCCCGGTCGACCCGTGAGGAGCTGTGGAAGCGCGGGCCGGATGGGCCGGTCGGCGATCTGCTGGAGGTCGCGGCCCTCGTGGTCGACGCGGCGCAACGGCAGGACCTCCGATCGGCGGAGAAGGCGGTCCGGCGCCTGCGCGAGGGACTCGACCGCATGCCCGCTGACGATCCGGGCACGGCCGACCTCCTGGAGCACCTCGAGCAGCACAAGGTTCAGCTCGACGGCCTGCTCTCGACGATCGCCGCCGGCGA
>NZ_RCVK01000269.1:0-33479 GCF_003667485.1 Micromonospora sp. BL1 | reverse complement strand
GCCATGTCCCGGCCCCGCAGCCGCCGCACCTCCTCCTCACCCAGCCCGACGAGCTGACGCCCACCCACCCAGATCTCCCCCGAGATGGCCGTGCGCTTCGCGTTGTGCAGACCCAGGACCGCCAGCGACGTCACGCTCTTACCGGACCCGGACTCCCCCACGATCCCGAGCGTGCGACCCCGCTCCACCGCGAACGACACCCCGTCCACGGCCCGCACCACACCGTCCTCGGTGTCGAACCGCACCCGCAGATCCCTGACCTGGAGATAGGGCCCGTCGCCGGATCGCTGCTCCGGCACCTCCGGGCGGTCCGGCTCCCCGGACGGCACCGCCTCCGACCTGCCCATTGACCGCCTCCCCTTCGGTGATGAAGAGAACCTACAGCAAACCCTTGGAGGCGAAAATAAGCTACATCGAGCGGTCTGTCAGCGGTGAGAGCGTAACGACTCGGTCTCCCGTCCGCACGCCCCTCACCTGGGACATTCACGGCCACGATTGGGCATCTCGGCCTCGTCGTCGCACCCGGGGTGCGACCATGGTCCCGGTGACGAAGGGACGATTCCTGTCGGCACGAGGTGGAGGCGACCATGACCGCGGCGGTGTTCGGCCACGACGGCCCGTGGACCGAAGAGGAGTACCTCGCCCTCGGCGAGACGCGGCAACGCGTCGAACTCTTCGACGGGAGCCTGCACGTGACACCGGCACCGACTCCGCGGCACCAGCGAATCCAGCGGAACCTCGGCAATCTGCTGGAGGCCGCGGCCCAGCACGCCGGCCTGGAACTGCTGGAGACGGTCAACGTCCGGCTCCGGCCAGGCCGCATACCGATTCCCGACCTGGTCGTCACCGAGTCGATCGACTTCGACGAGCCAGTGATCGAGGCGCGGGACGTGCGGCTCGTGTGCGAAGTCATCTCACCCGGCAACGCGGCGACCGACAAGGTGCTCAAGACGCACTACTACGCCGCCGCGGGCATCGAGTGGTACCTGCTGGTGGAGCAGGAGACCGGCACGCCGCACCTCCACCGGCGGCAGGGCCGGCACTACCGGGAGGTGTCGGTGACCAAGCCCGGTTCCGTGCTGGAGCTGGCCGAGCCCGTCCGGGCCACGATCCGGCCGGAGGATCTCGTCCCCTGACGGATGTCGGCGCGCTCGCCTAGGGTCGGGCGCATGAGCGAGCGTCAGCGAGCGAATCATCGGGGCGGCGCGAAGGTGCCTCATGCCGGCACGCAGCGCAGCGGAGTGCCGGCATGAGCGAGCGTCAGCGAGCGAATCATCGGGGCGGCGCGAAGGTGCCTCATGCCGGCACGCAGCGCAGCGGAGTGCCGGCATGAGTGAATTCGACGCGGCGACCGCCGCCGTCCAGGCCGCTCTCGACGCGGGCGCCCGGTACGCGGACGCCCGGGTCATGCACCGCCGCTACGAGTCGATGTCGGCCCGCAACGGCGACATCGAGGAGCTGAGCCAGGACGAGAGCATCGGGCTGGGCGTACGCGCGCTCGTCGGATCGGGATGGGGCTTCCACGCCGTACCCGATCTGTCCGACGCCGGGGCCCGCGACGCCGGCCGGCGCGCCGCGGCGATCGCCACCGCGAGCGCGCGGGTTCCCGGCCCGCCGATCGACCTGGTGCCGGTCGAGGCGACGGTGGCGACCTGGGCCTCGGACTGCGCCGTCGACCCGCTCGGCGTGCCGCTGTCGGACAAGGGCGACCTGCTGGCCCGCGCCACGGCGACGATGCGTGAGCACGGCGCCGACCTGGCCGAGGGGCTCTACCAGATCTGGGACACCTCGAAGTGGTTCGTCTCCAGCGAGGGCCACCGGATCGACCAGCGCATCCGGGAGTGCGGTGGCGGCATCTCGGCCACCTCCATCGGTGACGGCGAGACGCAGCGGCGGTCCTACCCGAGCTACCGCGGGCAGTACGGCACCACCGGCTGGGAGCTGGTCACCTCGCTCGACCTGGCCGCGCACGCCGCCCGCATCGCCGAGGAGTCCCGGGAGCTGCTCACCGCCCCGCTCTGCCCGGCCGGCGAGACCGACCTGATCCTCGGCGGCGAGCAGCTCGCGTTGCAGATCCACGAGTCGGTCGGGCACGCCATCGAGCTGGACCGCATCCTCGGCTGGGAGGCGGCGTTCGCCGGCACGTCCTGGCTCGACCTGGCCCGGCTCGGCTCGCTGCGCTACGGCTCCGAGCTGATGAACGTGACGATCGACCCGACCATCCCGGGTGCGCTGGGCAGCTTCGGCTACGACGACGAGGGTTCGCCGGCGGTCGCCCGGGACGCGGTCCGCGAAGGGCGGTGGGTCGGGGTGCTCGCCGGCCGTGACTCGGCCGCCGTCGCCGGCCTGGACCACGGCGGCAGCGTACGGGCCGACGGCTGGGCCCGGCTGCCGATGGTGCGGATGACGAACGTGGGCCTGGAACCCGGCCCGCACACGCTCGACGAGATCATCGCGGCCACCGACGACGGGGTGCTGATGGACATCAACCGGTCCTGGTCGATCGACGACAAGCGGCTCAACTTCCAGTTCGGCTGCGAGGTCGGCTGGGAGGTGAAGAAGGGCCGCCGGGGGCGGATGCTGCGCAACCCGACCTACACCGGCATCGGCCCGGTCTTCTGGCGCTCGATGGACATGCTCTCCTCGGAGACAGTCGCCTGGGGCACGCCCAACTGCGGGAAGGGGCAGCCCGGGCAGGTCGGGCACACCGGTCACCCGGCCGCGCCGGCCCGGTTCCGCGGCGTCCGGGTGGGAGTGCGGGCATGAAGCGGAGTGCCGGAACGAGCGCCGAACTGGAGATCGCCGCCGGGGTGGTGGACCTGGTCCGGCACACGGCCGGTCCGGCCGCCGAGGCCGAGGTGCTGGTGACCCGCTCCGACCTGGCGCTGACCCGGTTCGCCAACTCGTTCGTCCACCAGAACGTGTCCGAGACCGGCGTCGCCGTACACCTGCGGTTGCACGTGGACGGGCGGACCGTGACCGGCAGCGGCAGCCGGGTCGACGCCGGCGGCCTGGCCGCGCTCGTCGAGCGGACCCGGGCCGCGGCCCGGCTCGCGCCGCCCGACCCGGCCTGGCCGGGACTCACCGCGCCGGTGCCCGTGCCGTCCGGCCCGGCCGTGGACGAGGCCACCGCGTTCGCCTCGCCGGACGAGCGGGCCGAGCGGGTACGCGCGTTCGTCGAGGCGGTGGAGGGGCTGGAGGCGGCCGGCTACTGCCGCACCGCGTACCGGTCGGGGGCGTTCGCCAACTCGGCCGGGCACACGGCTGTGGGCCGGGCGGCCGAGGCGGCGATGGACGGCATCGCGCGTGCCGGCGGCGCCGACGGGGTGGCGCGGCTCTGCGCGGACCGGCTGGCCGATCTCGACGGCGCGGCGCTCGGCGCCCGCGCGGCGGCGAAGGCGCGCGCCGCGGCCGACCCGGTCGAGCTGCCGCCCGGGCACTACGAGGTGGTGCTCGAACCGGCCGCCGTGGCCGATCTGCTGCACAACCTGGCCTGGTACGGCTTCAACGGCAAGCGGTACGCCGAACGGCAGTCCTTCGCCGAGCCGGGCACGGCACAGTTCGACCCTTCGGTGACGCTGGTGGACGACCCGCTGCACGCGAGCACGCTGCCGTTCGACCTGGAGGGCATGCCAAGGCGGGCGTTGCCGCTGGTCGAGGGCGGCACCACCGGTGCGGTGGCGTACGACAGGCGTGCCGGTGCCGAGGCGGGCGCCGGGTCCACCGGGCACGGCATGCCGGACAGCGCGACGTTCGGGCCGATCCCGCACAACATCCGCCTGCTGACGGGCACGACCGACGCGGGCGTGGCCGGCGCGGCCGTCGCCGCCGGAGCGGTGAGCGCGGGCGTGACCGGGGCGGTGGGCGACCCGGACACCGCCGCGCTGGTGGCCGGGATGCGGCGCGGGCTGCTGGTGAGCGACTTCTGGTACACGCGGGTGCTGGACCCGAAGCAACTGGTGATCACCGGGCTGACCCGCAACGGGGTGTGGCTGGTCGAGGACGGCGTGCCGACCCGGGCGGTACGCGACTTCAGGTTCACCGAGTCGTACCCCCGGGCGCTGGGGCCGGGCCGGGTGCTCGGCCTGGGCCGGACGGCGGTCCGCCAGCCGGGCCGCGTCGACGGGTCCTGGTACGAGGGTCCGGCGCTCCGGCTGTCCTCCTGGCACTTCACCGGCGGCGCGTCCGGGTGACCCGGCGCGCCGCCGGGCGCGCCACGCCACCGGTCGGCGCACCGTTCGACCGACCCGCCACATTGATCATGAACTGACTCTTTCCAAGCTGCGGGACACACGGGACACTGCGTTGCGCGGCCGGGCCGTGAAGATCGGCGTAACGTGTGTCACTTAGCCGCACCGGTTCGCCGGTGTGGCCTCGCGCGTGCGCAGGACGTGACAGTGACGTCAGGGAGATGACTCGAATGACAACTACGTCGGCCAGGACGCCGAGACCGCAGCCGCGGGGAGGGCGGGCACGCGCCGCAATCGCGGCGAAGACGTTGCGGACCGACAGATGGTGGATCGCCCCGCTGATCACAGTGGTGGGGCTCAGCGCGTGGGTCATCTACGCGACGGTCCGGGTCTTCATGCACAAGTGGTACTGGGTGGAGCAGTACCACTACCTGACGCCGTTCTACTCCCCCTGCGTCACCGACCGCTGCGTCGAGGGCTCCTCGCACTTCGGCCAGTTCCTGCCCGGCTGGTGGATCATCCCGGACGCGGCGCTCACCCTGCCGTTCCTGCTGCTGTTCCGCCTGACCTGCTACTACTACCGCAAGGCGTACTACCGGTCGTTCTGGCTGTCGCCGCCGGCCTGCGCGGTGCCGGACGGGCACCAGTCGTACAGCGGCGAGACGCGGTTCCCGCTGCTCGGGCAGAACCTGCACCGCTACTTCTTCTACGCCGCCGCGATCATCTCGCTGATCAACACCTGGGACGCCGTCCTGGCCTTCCACTCCCCCGAGGGCTTCGGCTTCGGCCTGGGCAACATCATCCTGATCGGCAACGTGGTGATGCTGTGGGCGTACACGATCTCCTGCCACTCCTGCCGGCACATCATCGGCGGGCGGCTCAAGCACTTCTCCAAGCACCCGATGCGCTACAAGGCGTGGACCGGGGTGTCCTGGTTGAACGTCCGGCACATGCAGCTCGCCTGGATCACCCTCGGCACCCTGGCACTCACCGACTTCTACGTGATGGCGGTCGCCGCCGGCTGGATCAACGACCTGCGGTTCATCAACTGAGAGCCTGGACATGACTGAGACGCGAATCGAACGACACCACTACGACGTCGTCGTGATCGGGGCCGGTGGCGCCGGCCTGCGCGCGGCGATCGAGGCCCGGCTGGCCGGCAAGAAGACCGCGATCATCTCGAAGTCGCTGTTCGGCAAGGCGCACACGGTGATGGCCGAGGGCGGCGCCGCCGCCGCGATGGGCAACGTGAACTCGCGCGACAACTGGCAGGTGCACTTCCGGGACACCATGCGCGGCGGCAAGTTCCTCAACAACTTCCGGATGGCCGAGCTGCACGCCAAGGAGGCGCCGCAGCGGATCTGGGAGCTGGAGACGTACGGCGCGCTGTTCGACCGCACCAAGGACGGGAAGATCTCGCAGCGCAACTTCGGCGGCCACGAGTACCCGCGCCTGGCGCACGTCGGCGACCGGACCGGCCTGGAGCTGATCCGCACGCTCCAGCAGAAGATCGTCTCGCTCCAGCAGGAGGACAAGCAGGAGTTCGGCAGCTACGACGCGCGGATCCGGGTCTTCTCCGAGACCACTGTCACCGAGCTGCTGCTCGACGGCGACCGCGTCGCCGGCGCGTTCGGCTACTACCGCGAGTCCGGCGAGTTCGTCCTGTTCGAGGCGCCCGCGGTGGTGCTGGCCACCGGCGGCGTCGGACGGTCCTACAAGGTCACCTCGAACTCGTGGGAGTACACCGGCGACGGCCACGCGCTGGCGCTACGCGCCGGGGCCACGCTGATCAACATGGAGTTCCTCCAGTTCCACCCGACCGGCATGGTCTGGCCGCCCTCGGTGAAGGGTATCCTGGTCACCGAGTCGGTGCGCGGTGACGGCGGCGTGCTGAAGAACTCCGAGGGCAAGCGGTTCATGTTCGACTACGTCCCGGACGTGTTCCGCAAGCAGTACGCGGAGACCGAGGAGGAGGCGGACCGCTGGTACACCGACCCGGACAACAACCGGCGCCCGCCGGAGCTGCTGCCCCGCGACGAGGTCGCCCGCGCCATCAACAGCGAGGTCAAGGAAGGCCGGGGTACGCCGGCCGGCGGCGTCTACCTGGACATCGCCTCCCGTAAGTCGGCCGACGAGATCCGCCGTCGCCTCCCGTCGATGTACCACCAGTTCAAGGAACTGGCCGACGTCGACATCACCAAGGAGCCGATGGAGGTCGGCCCGACCTGTCACTACGTGATGGGCGGCGTCGAGGTGGACCCGGACTCCGGCGCGGCGTACGGCACGGTGCGCGGGCTCTACGCCGCCGGTGAGGTGTCCGGCGGCATGCACGGCTCCAACCGGCTCGGCGGCAACTCGCTGTCCGACCTGCTGGTCTTCGGCAAGCGCGCGGGCGGGCACGCCGCCACGTACACCGATCAGCTCACCACCCGCCCGGCGGTGTCGGTGGCGGCGGTGGAGGCCGCCGTGGAGACGGCGCTGGCGCCGTTGCAGCGGGACACCGGGGAGAGCCCGTACCAGCTCCAGCAGGACCTCCAGGCGGTCATGGGCGACCTGGTCGGGATCATCCGGCGCGAGGGTGAGCTCGCGGACGCCATGCGCAGACTGGCCGAGCTGCGGGAGCGGGTGGCGAAGGTGAGCGCGGCCGGCGGCCGGCGCTACAACCCGGGCTGGCACCTGGCGCTGGACCTGCGCAACATGCTCGTGGTGTCGGAGTGCACCGCGATGGCGGCGCTGGAGCGGCAGGAGTCACGCGGCGGGCACACCCGGGAGGACTACCCGGCGATGGACCCGAAGTGGCGGCGGGTCAACCTGGTCTGCTCACTGGACGGGGACACGGTCCGGCTGACCCACAAGCCGCTGCCGAAGATGCGGCCGGAGCTGATCGGGCTGTTCGACCGGGCCGAGCTGGCCAAGTACCTGACCGACGAGGAACTCGCCGAGTTCGACGCCCTCACCGAGGAGGCGAACAACTGATGGGAAGTAAGCGCCAGTTCCGCATCTGGCGGGGCGACGAGACCGGCGGCGACCTGAAGGACTACACGGTCGAGGTGAACGAGGGCGAGGTGGTCCTCGACGTGATCCACCGCCTCCAGGCCACCGAGGCCCCGGACCTGGCGTGCCGGTGGAACTGCAAGGCCGGCAAGTGTGGCTCCTGCTCCATGGAGATCAACGGCAAGCCGCGGCTGGGCTGCATGACGCGGATGTCGACGTTCGAGGAGTCCGAGACCGTCACTGTCACCCCGTTGCGCACCTTCCCGGTGATCCGGGACCTGGTCACCGACGTCTCGTTCAACTACGAGAAGGCCCGGGAGACCCCGGCGTTCGCGCCGCCGGCCGACGTGGCGCCCGGCGACTACCGGATGCA
Source organism: Micromonospora sp. BL1 (assembly GCF_003667485.1). NCBI lineage: Bacteria > Bacillati > Actinomycetota > Actinomycetes > Micromonosporales > Micromonosporaceae > Micromonospora > Micromonospora sp. BL1. The sequence goes on along the minus strand of NZ_RCVK01000269.1, from coordinate 25,922 downwards.
GCAGGTCGACGTCGAGCGCTCGCAGGAGTTCCGCAAGTGCATCGAGTGCTTCCTGTGCCAGAACGTCTGCCACGTGATCCGTGACCACGACGAGAACAAGCCGGCGTTCTCCGGCCCCCGGTACTTCATCCGGGCGGCCGAGCTGGACATGCACCCGCTCGACGCGCGCACCGACCGCCGGGAGTACGCGCAGTCGGACATGGGACTCGGATTCTGCAACATCACCAAGTGCTGCACCGAGGTCTGCCCCGAGCACATCAAGATCACCGACAACGGGATCATCCCCATGAAGGAACGGGTCGTCGACCGCAGGTACGATCCCCTTGTGTGGCTCGGTAACAAGATCTTCCGGAGGGGTCAGGTGCCTCAGACCAGCGCGACCAGCGGGCATTCGAGTGGTGCCGTCACGTCCGGAGGGGCGCACGGCGGGGCGCACGCGCACGGCGGCGGTTCGCACGCCGGCGGGGTGCACTCGCACGCGGGCGGCTCGCACGACAGCGCCGCCGAGCGTCAGGCCCAGCAGGGCGTCAACTGGCACCGCGAGGTGCCGCACCCGACCGCCCCGGCGGTGGACGCCAACGGCAAGCTGCCGCTGACCGAGCTGACGTTCAACAAGGCCGCCGCGCCGTCGCCGTTCGGCGACGACGTGACGTTCCCGCTGCCGCCGGAGCACCTCAACTTCGCTCACCCGCAGCAGGACGAGCCGAAGCACTGAACAGCAGCGCGACGATGACGGGGGCCGGCGGCACGAGCCGCGGGCCCTCGTCTCTTTTCTGCCGTGCTGTCCGGTTCACCGGACGGCCCGGCTCGCGCCGCGGTCGTTCAGGGGGTGTCGAGCAGGGGGCGAAGCGCGGCCACGATCGGCACGTCGGCCGGCAGCCAGTCGACGCTGTCCAGCTCGGCGGCGGACAGCCAGCGCAGCGCGGCATGCTCCAGCACCTTGGGCTCGTCGCCGTGCAGCAGGCGGGCGGCGTAGACGCGCAGCACGGACCGGCCGTGCGCCATCCGTACGTCCCGGCCGACGCGCGCGCCGACCGCCACCCGTACGCCCAGTTCCTCGACGCACTCCCGGGCCAGCGCGTCGGTCTCGGCCTCGCCCGGCTCGACCTTTCCGCCCGGGAACTCCCAGCGCCCCGCCACCTCGGGAGGCGCGGAGCGCTCGCATGCCAGCACCCGGCCACCCTCGATGATCGCCGCCCCGACGACCACCCTCGGCTCCCGCCGGTCGGCCTGCCCGCTTCCGCTAACCCGTTCGGTCCGCACGGGCCACCAGCGTGCCAGATCAATCGGCGGTTTGGGTAGCTGCGTCGGCCGTCAGGTCAACAGAACACGGAAGTGTGGGCGTGGACACACCATCTGAGTGGCGAGAGACTAGAGGGCGTCGACTGGGACACGGGATGGCGACGATTTGGCCACAAGCCGGCAACGACGCCTGGGAGGTGCGGTGATGCGCGTGCTGTTCAGCGGCCGGGCGAAGCACGACTATCTCAGCGACGCACTGGCCCTGCTGTCCGGATGGACGCGCGAGGGCGAACAGATCCGCCGCACCATCGTCCTCGACGACACCCAGCACGCCGCGCTCACCGAGCGGGTGGCGGTGGTCGCCGACGCGCTGCGGCTGCGCCCCGAGATCAGCCGCCGGGCCGACCGTACCCACATCAGGCTCGGGCACGGCGACGGCGAGCCACTCACCGAGGGTGAGGTGCTGCTGGCGGCGCGCATCGAGGACGCGGTCCGCGCGGTCACCGAGCCCTGACCCGCTGGCACGCCCCGCCTACCCTCGGGTGCATGTCTGGCCCCACGTACGACCGCAAGGAACAGTTCCAGCAGATCCAGAGCGGGTTGCTGCCCGGTGAGCAGATCATCGCCGTCTACGACGCGGTGGGCACCGGCACCGGCTTCATCGGGCTGACCGACCGGCGGGTGATCATCCAGGACCGCTCCTTCGTCGGCAAGCGGTACGCGATCACCAGCATCCCGTACTCGAAGATCACCAGCGTGAGCGTGGTGAGCAACAAGTCCTGGGGTGGCTCGTTCTTCTCCACCGGGTCGATCGCCGTGCACGTCGGCACGCACACCTACGAGGTCGAGTTCCGGGGCGCGCAGAAGAGCCACCACGTGCACAACGTGATCCTGCACCACATCTCCTGACCCGCCTGGCACAATCGCCGCCATGCGAGGGCTGACGGCGCGGTGGCGGGCCTGGCGGGGCGACCATCGGCGGGCCGTACGCCTGCTCCGCCGTCTCCTGGTGCTCGCCACGGCCGCCGTGGTGCTGCTGGGCGCCGCCACGATCGCCAGCGTGACCTGGGTCCGCGACGCCGCCGAGGGTCGCGTGTTCGCCGCCGCGGACGTGCCCGAGACGCCGGTGGCCCTGGTGCTCGGCACCAAGGTGGAGCCGGACGGCACGCCGGCGCCGTTCCTCGCCGCCCGGCTGGAGATCGCCCGCCAGTTGTACGCCGCCGGCAAGGTCGAGGTGCTCCTGCTCTCCGGCGACCACATGGACTGGGACTACGACGAGCCGGACGCGATGCGGCGCTGGCTCGTCGAGCGGGGCGTACCGGCCGAGAAGACGGTGCTGGACCACGCCGGGTTCGACACGTACGACTCGTGCGTCCGCGCGCACCGCGTCTTCGGGGTCCGGCGGGCCACAGTGGTCACCCAGTCGTTCCACCTGCCGCGCGCGGTGGCGCTCTGCCGGGACGCCGGCATCGAGGCCGTCGGCGTCGGCGACGACACCGCCCGCCGGTACGCCGACCAGTGGCGGATCAGCTCCACCCGGGAGTACGGGGCGTGCGTGAAGGCCGCCGTGGACGTCCTCACCGGGCGTGACCCGGTGCACCTCGGCCGCCGGGAGACCGGCGTGGACGACGCGCTGCGGGCGTAATCCGGTTGTCTCCCCCGCAAGACCGCTGGTCTGCTGAACGCCTCGAAGCCGACCGGAGGGAGCACCGCCATGCCACACGCTGCGAAGCCCAGCCGACCCGTTGTCATCCCATCCGAAACGAGGCTTCGTCTTGTCGTACCCCATTTCGGCGGAGGTCACTGACCTCGCGCCGCGTCGCGTTCCGTCCGCCCGGCGGGAGGGCGCGTGATGTCCGTCTTCGACGATCCCGGCCTGTTCGGCCGGCTCTGGGCCGCCACCTACGACGGCCCCGGCAATCCCGACCCGGCCCCGGCCGTCGACTTCCTCGCGCCGCTGGCCGACGGCGGCCCGGTGCTCGAACTGGCTGTGGGCACCGGCCGGGTGGCCCTGCCGCTGGCCGCCCGCGGCATCGCCGTGGAGGGCGTCGAGGCGTCCCCCGAGATGGTCGCGCACCTGCGCGCCAAGCCGGGCGGCGCGGACATGCCCGTCACCGTCGGCGACATGGCGGACGTCCCGGTCGCCGGGCCGTACCGTCTGGTCTTCCTGGTGTTCAACACGCTGTTCAACCTGGTCTCGGAGGAGCGCCAGGCGGCGTGCTTCCGCAACGTCGCCCGGGTGCTCGCGCCCGGCGGGGCGTTCGTCATCGAGACCTTCGTGCCCGACCCGGCGGACTTCGACCGGGACGAGCAGGTCCAGGTGCGGGAGGTGACCGAGGACTCGGCCACCATCCGCATGCACCGGTACGACCGGTCGGCGCAGACGTTCGTGCGGCAGACCGTCACGTTCGACGCCGACGGCGTGCACCTCAAGCCGTTCGCCATGCGGTACGCCTGGCCGGAGCAGATCGACGAGCTGGCGGAGCGGGCCGGGTTGCGGCTCACCGAGCGGTACGCCGACTGGGACCGGTCGCCGTTCGACGCGGACAGCCGCTCGCACATCTCCGTCTACCGGCGGCGGTAGCGCTCAGACCGAGGGGCCGGGCATCCGTCCCGGCCCCTCGGTCGCGCGACTACGCTGACGACCGCCGGGTCCGGACAGGAGGGGCCGATGACAGTCACCGTCGCCGCCATGGACGACTCGCACGCCGACGCCGTGCTGGAGATCTACCGCCTCGGCATCGCCGAGGGCAACGCCACGTTCGAGACCGAGCCGCCGGACTGGACGCGCTTCACCGCCACCCGCCTGCCCGGCCACCGCTGGGTGGCGCTCGACGAGGCCGGCGACGTGCTCGGCTGGGTGGCCTGCTCGGCGGTCTCCGACCGCTGCGTCTACGCCGGCGTGGTGGAGCACTCCGTCTACGTGCACCCGCGGGGGCGGGGGCGCGGGGTCGGCCGGGCCCTGCTGGACGCGCTGATCGCCTCCACCGAGGCGGCCGGGATCTGGACTATCCAGTCCGGCGTGTTCCCGGAGAACACCGCGAGCCTCGCGCTGCACGCGGCGTGCGGCTTCCGCGTCGTCGGAACCCGCGAGCGGGTGGGCCGCCACCACGGCAGCTGGCGAGACGTGACCCTGATCGAACGCCGCAGCCCCGAGATCTGACCTCCTCCCCGCCCCGCCTTCACCCCCGGTTCGCCCCGGTGATCAAGGAGTTTGTGTCTGGTCGGGGCGGCCTCGGTGACACGAACTCCTTGATCACCGGCTTCGGCTGCTGGGCTGGGCGCGTATCCGACGGCACTTGACGGTCTGGTGCCGAGGTGCCATGGTTAGTTACATGAGTAATGAACCGAAGAACCGGGATGGATGACGGGCGGCCGATCTTCGTCCAGATCGCGGAGCTGATCGAAAACTCGATCATCGACGGGACGCTCGCGGAGGAGACCCAGGTGCCGTCGACGAACGAGCTGGCGGCGTTCCACCGGATCAACCCGGCGACCGCCGCCAAGGGGATCAACCGCCTGGTCGATGACGGGATTCTCTACAAACGCAGGGGGATCGGAATGTTCGTGGCAACGGGGGCCGTCGAAACACTCCGGGAACGCCGCCGGCGCGAGTTCTCCGACCAGTACGTGCGACCCCTCATCGAGGAGGCACGCAAGTTGGGCATCGGCACCGAGGAGCTGAAGAAGCTCATCGAGACAGGGGAGGAAGAGCGATGAGCGTCGTGGCGGCAGCCGGCCTCACGAAGCGGTTCGGTGAGGTGACCGCTCTCGACGACGTCACCTTCACGTTGACAGGTGACAAGATCTACGGCCTGCTCGGGCGCAACGGCGCCGGCAAGACGACGCTGATGCAGCTGATCACCGGCCAGAACAGCGGCACCAGCGGCGACCTCACGCTCTTCGGCGAGCGCCCGTACGAGAACGAGCGGGCACTGTCGCGGGTGGTCTTCATCAAGGAGAGCCAGACGTACCCGACCGCGTACCAGGTCCGGCACGTGCTGAGCCTGGCCAAGCGGCTGTTCCCCAACTGGGACGAGGACTTCGCCCAGTCCCTGGTGGACGACTTCGACCTGCCGCGCAAGCGCAACGTGCGCAAGCTGTCCCGCGGCATGCTGTCCGCGCTGGGCGTGACGATCGGCCTGGCCGCACGCGCGCCGCTGACCTTCTTCGACGAGCCGTACCTCGGTCTCGACGCGGTCGCCCGGCAGCTCTTCTACGACCGGCTGCTCGCCGACTACGCCGAGAACCCGCGCACCGTCGTGCTCTCCACACACCTCATCGACGAGGTGGCCGACCTGATCGAGCACGTACTCCTGCTCGACCGCGGAAAGCTGCTGCTCGACGCGCCCAGCGACGAGCTGCGCGGCGAGGTGATGGAGGCGTCCGGCCCGGCCGCCGCGGTGGACGAGTTCGGCGCCGGGTACCGGGTGCTGCATCGCGAGCAGCTCGGCGGCGCGGCCCGCGCGACGCTGCGCGGGTCGTTCGACGACGCCGAACGGACGCGCGCCAAGAAGCTCGGCATCGACCTGGCGCCGGTGTCGCTCCAGCAGGCCGTGGTGCGCCTGACGACGGAAAGGACGAACGCGCGATGACTCGTATCCTCGACGTCGCCCGGATGCACACCATCGCCTGGATCGGCCAGCTGGCCTGGCCGTGGGGCATCATGGCCATCTCGCTCGGCGTCAACCTGCTGATCTTCGCCTCGATCGACGAGGCCGCGCCGGGCAAGAACACCACGGGCGGTCTGGCCAGCCTCTACATCGTCTGCTCGATCGTCGCCGCCGCCTCGATCAGCCAGGTGTTCCCGTTCGCGCTCGGCATGGGCGTCACCCGGCGCACCTTCTACCTCGCCACGGTGCTGGTCAACGTGGTGCAGGCGGTCGTCTACGGCATCCTGCTCTACCTGCTCAACCTGATCGAGGGCGCCACCGGCGGCTTCGGGATCCAGCTACGGTTCTTCCGGATCCCGTACATCGACGTCGACAACGGGCTGCTGCAGATCGCCGTCTACGCGGTGCCGTTCCTGTTCCTGAACTTCCTCGCCGTCTTCGCCGCCGTCTGGTACGTCCGGTTCGGCATGAACGGCCTGCTCGGGGCCGGCGCGGCCCTGATCCTGGTGACCGGCCTGCTCGTCGCGTTGATCACCTGGCAGGGATGGTTCGGCGACATCTGGCAGTGGTTGAGCAGCCAGCACCAGGTCAGCCTGCTGGTGGGGTGGCCCGCCCTGATCGCCGCGGTGGCCGCGCTCGGAGGAATGGCGGCCATCCGCCGGGCGAACGCCTGACGGCAGACGCCTGTGGCGGCCGACGATCCGCGCGGTGCGGGTCGTCGGCCGCCACAGGCGCGTCCCAGCGGCCGACGACTTCGTCCGGTCGCGTCGGCGGTCGTTGTCGGACCCGCTCGCTAGCATTGCCGCGATCGCCGACGGGAGGGGTGCGCCGTGGACCAGAGCGACCTCACGACGTTCGTGGACAAGAACCTGCAAGGCGCGCGCTTCACCAGGTCGACGCTGGCCGGCGCGGTGATGCGCGGCGTCGACGTGCGCGGGCTCGACATCGATGCGCCGTGGCTCACCGACGGCGCGCTGCTGGTCAACGGTGTCGACGTCGTGCCGCTCGTCGAGGCCGAACTCAACCGGCGGTTCCCCGGGCGCGAGCTGAGGCATGCCGAGGATCCCGATGGCCTGCGCGCGGCGTGGGCGGCGCTCGAACGGGCCTGGACGGCCGCGGTCGACCGGGTCCGATCCATGCCCGACGGAGCCGCCGACGTCTCGGTCGACGGCGAGTGGTCGTTCGCGCAGACCCTGCGCCATCTCGCGTTCGCCACCGACGCGTGGCTCGGCAAGGCGATCCTGCGCCTGCCGCAGCCCTTCCATCCACTGGGGCAGCCACACGCCGAGTACGAGACGGACGGACTCGACATGTCGATCTTCCCCGCGGCGCGACCGACTCTCGCCCAGGTGCTCGACCTGCGGGCCGAGCGGCAGGCCATGGTGCGGGACTTCCTCACGGGTGCCACTCCAGAGCTGCTCGCCGAGCCTCGGCCGTCAGCGTGGTCACCCGAACACGAGGCGCCGGTCCTGCACTGCCTCCACGTCATCTTCGACGAGGAGTGGGAGCACCTCCGCTTCGCAGTGCGCGACCTCGACGCGCAGGAGTGACGCCGCGTCTCCGTGTGGAGGGGGCACTCAGCGCCTGGTCTCGTACCTGCTGAGGAGCACGCCACCCGGGAACGTCCGGGTCTCCCGCAGGGCCAGGTTCACCCAGTTGTCCAGGGCCGTGAAGAACGGCATACCGCGACCGACCAGGACCGGATGGGTGACGAGCACGTACTCGTCGATCAGCCCGGCCCGCATGGCCGCCGCGGCGAGGGTGGCGCCGCTGATGTCCATCGGGCCGCCGTCCTCGGCCTTGAGCCTGGCGATCTCGGTGACCGCGTCGCCGGTGACCAGTCGGGTGTTCCAGTCGACCGGCCTGGTCGTCGAGGAGAACACCACCTTCGGCATGTCCCGCCAGCGGCGGGCGAACTCGGCGTGCGCCGGTGTGACGCCCGGCTGCTGATCGGCGGTCGGCCAGTGCGAGCTCATCGCCTCCCACAGTCGCCGCCCGTAGAGCGCCGTGCCTGTCGTCCCCACCCGGTCGGACCACCACTGGAACCACTCGTCGCTCGGCGTGCTCCAGCTGAGGTCGTCACCGGGCGCGGCGACGTAGCCGTCCAGGCTCAGGTTCATCGCGAAGGTCAGTTTGCTCATGCGTCAGCCTCCCGTGAGTCGGTACCCGACGTAAAGACCAACACGGCAGCGGGAAACCATCGGTCAGGCCACACCGAGGGCCGCTCACTGTCTCGGGCTCGCTTCGCGGTAGCGCCGGTCCACCGACTCGGGGATGATCACCCGGCACCATCACCCTCGATCCCGGTCCCGGATGGGTGGTCTACGGCCACCACAACGACGTGCTGACCTACGTGGGGCCCGACGAGATCTCCGACAGCAGCGACCTGGCCATTGGTCTGTACGGACGCCGCAAGCGAGACCAGGACGGCCATGAGCTTGACGTCGTACACGTCGAGGACAAGCGGCCCCGGTGAGTCAGGGCCGCGCTTCCGCCGTCAGACGTTGAAGCGGAACTCCACCACGTCGCCGTCCTGCATGACGTACTCCTTGCCCTCGATCCGGACCTTGCCGGCGGCCTTGGCCGCCGCCATCGATCCGGCCTCGACCAGGTCGGCGTAGGAGACCACCTCGGCCTTGATGAAGCCGCGCTGGAAGTCGCTGTGGATCACCCCGGCGGCCTCCGGCGCGGTCGCGCCGACCGGGATGGTCCAGGCCCGCGCCTCCTTGGGGCCGGCCGTCAGGTACGTCTGGAGCCCGAGCGTCCGGAAGCCCACCCGGACGAGCTGGTTCAGGCCGGGCTCGGACTGCCCGATCGACTCCAGCAGCTCGCGGGCCTCGTCCTCGGGCAGGTCCACCAACTCGGACTCGATCTTGGCGTCCATGAAGATCGCCTCGGCTGGCGCGACCAGGCCGCGCAGCTCGTCGAGGAACTCCTCGTTGCCCAGCTCGGCCTCGTCGACGTTGAAGACGTAGAGGAACGGCTTGGTGGTGAGCAGGTGCAGCTCACGCAGGTGTTCCAGCTCGACCTTCCCGGCGGCCGCGCCCGCGTACAGGGTCACGCCGTTGTCGAGGACCTCGACCGCCTTCTTGGCTGCCTCGACGGCGGCGGCCCGGTCCTTGCGGAGCTTGGCCTCCTTCTCCAGCCGGGGCAGCGCCTTCTCCAGCGTCTGGATGTCGGCCAGGATCAGCTCGGTGTTGATCGTCTCGATGTCGTCGGCCGGGGAGACCTTGCCGTCGACGTGCACCACGTTCGGGTCGGAGAACGCGCGCACCACCTGGCAGATCGCCGAGGCGTCGCGGATGTTGGCGAGGAACGCGTTGCCTCGGCCCTGCCCCTTGGACGCGCCGCGGACCAGGCCGGCGATGTCGACGAACGAGACGGGCGCCGGCAGCACCTTCTGCGAGGAGAAGATCTCGGCCAGCTTGGTCAGCCGCTCGTCGGGCAGCCCGACCACGCCGACGTTCGGCTCGATGGTGGCGAACGGGTAGTTCGCGGCGAGCACGTCGTTCTTGGTCAGCGCGTTGAACAGGGTGCTCTTGCCCACGTTGGGCAGGCCGACGATGCCGATGGTGAGACTCACGACGAACCAGCTTACGCGGTTCGCCGCCCACGCCGGGCAGGCAGGTCCGCGAAGCCGGTCACTCCGACGCGGGAGACAGCAGGCGCGGCTCGATCCGGGTCTCCCGGGCGGTGCCGTCCTCGGCGCGGACCAGCTCGTACGCGGCCACGCCGGGCCGGTCCGCCACCGCCTCGGCCAGCCGGGTGCCCCGGTAGATCAGCCCCACGCCGTCGTCGGTGCAGTGGCTCGCCGGCAGCGTGCCGTCGGCGACCAGCCGGTGCATCAGCGGGCGGCGCTGCTCCTCGCTGTCGTAGTGCACGCCGTTGCCGTACGGGAGCCAGCCCAGCCCTTCGGTGAAGGGTCGCAGCGTCGGGCCGTAGCTGTCGGTGGCGCCGCCGGTGTGCCAGCAGATCGAGCCGGCGGAGACCCCGCCGAGCACCACGCCGGCCTGCCAGCACTCGTGCAGGATCTCCGGCAGGCCGTGCACCCGCCAGACCGCGCAGAGGTTCGCCACGCTGCCGCCGCCCACCCAGATGATGTCCTGCGCGAGCAGGTGGGCGCGGATGTCCTCGACGTTCGGCATCGGGTAGAGCGCCAGGTGGGAGGCGCGGAACCGGGTGCCGGCGAAGGCGCCGTAGAAGACGGTGAACCCGGTCGGCTGGTCGCCGGTGGCCTGGCCGAGGTAGCAGACGCGGGGCGCGTCACCGGCTCCGGCCAGCTCGGCCATCAGGTCGAACAGGGCGCTGGGCCGCGCGTCCCAGGGGCCACGGCGACGGCTGGCGAAACCCATGCTGGTGGCGACGATCGTCGGTTCGGTGGCGGGCACGGTTGTCCTTCCGGGCGGTGGCGGTGCCGATCATTGTGCCGGATCCGCGGGCCCGGCCTCGGCCGCCGCGAGCAACGCGCGCAGCAGATCGGCCAGCCGGTCCTGGTCGGCGGGCGGCAGCGCGTCGAGGATCCGCCGCTGCACCGCGAGCCCGGCCTCGGCCGACTCCTCGACCACCCGCCGGCCGGTGTCCGTGAGGGTGACGCGCAGCGCCCGCCGGTCGGCCGGGTCCGGCGAGCGCCGTACCAGGCCCGCCCGTTCCAGGCGGTCGAGCCGCCCGGTCATGCCGCCGGAGGTGAGCATCAGCGAGGCGGCGAGCGCCTTCGGCGCCAGCGTGTACGGCGAGCCGGAGCGCCGCAGCGCGGCCAGCACGTCGAACTCGCCCCGGCCGATGCCCCAGCTGGCGTACACCTTCTCCTGGCCGTCGCCGACCAGCCGGGCCAGCCGGTAGATGCGGCCGAACACGGCCATCGGCTCGGGCCGCATGCCGGGGCGTTCCCGCCGCCACTGCTCGACGATCGCGTCCACCTCGTCGCCTGTCACGGCTGCCGATTGTGCCGCACGTCCCACTTCCCCTTTTCGCTCGGGGCTGATTAGCTTAGCGCTAAGATACTTAGAGCCGAGGAAGATGACATGAACTCTCGCTGGACCGACGTCGCGCTGACCGCCGCCGCCCCGGTCACCTGGGGCACGACCTACCTGGTAACCGCCGAACTCCTTCCACCGGACCGGCCGCTCTGGGCCGGTGCGATCCGCGCCCTCCCGGCCGGTCTGCTGCTGCTCGCACTGACCCGAAGGCGACCAAGCGGCCGCTGGTGGGGGCGCGCCGCGGTGCTCGGTGCGCTGAACATCGGGGTGTTCTTCCCGCTGCTGTTCCTCGCCGCGTACCGGCTGCCCGGCGGCACCGCCGCCGTCCTCGGCGCCGCGCAGCCACTGCTCGTCGCGGTGCTGACAGTCGCGCTGCTCCGCGACCGCCCCACCCGGCCGGCGCTGGTCGCCGCCGCGGCCGCCCCGCTCGGCGTCGCCCTCGTGGTGCTGCGCCCGGGCGCTGGCCTCGACCCGCTCGGCGTCGCCGCCGGACTGGCCGGCGCCGTGGCGATGGCCGCCGGGCTGGTGCTCACCCGCCGCTGGGGCCGGCCGCCCGGAGTGGGCGTCCTCGCCGCCACGAGCTGGCAGCTCGTCGCCGGCGGCCTGATGATCGTGCCGGTCGCCGCCGCCGTCGAGGGCGCGCCGCCCGTGCCCGACGGGCCGGCCCTTCTCGGGTACGCGTGGCTCGGGCTGGCCGGCACCGCGCTGGCGTACGTGCTGTGGTTCCGGGGCGCGGCGCGACTGCCGGTGTCCCGCGTGTCGGTGCTCGGCGCGTTGAGCCCGCTCACCGCGGCGGCGCTCGGCTGGATGGTGCTCGGCGAGGCGCTGGACCCGGTCCAGCTCACCGGTTTCGCGGTGGCCGTGGCCGCGATGGTGCTGGCCCAGTTGCCCGACCGATCGTCGCGCCCGCGCCCGGGCGGCGACGCGGACAGCCCGGCGGCACCGGCCGGCCTTCGCGCAAGTGACCGGGCGGCGGCGCCGGCCGACCCTCGGGCAGGCGGCCCGACGGCGGCCTGCCCGGCCTTCGGGCAGGCGGTCCGACGGCGGCCTGGTGGCGGCGCGGTCAGCCGGCCCGCAGCCGACGCCAGTCGTCCGGCCACGCCTCGGCGGCGACGCCCTCGGGCAGCACACCGGCCGGTAGCTGCGCCGCGGCCGCGAGCGGCAGCGTGAACCGGTGCGCGGCGGCGGGCCCGGCCGCGTACGACCGGTCGAGCAGCCACCGCACCTCGTCGGCGGTCCAGCCCAGGCCGGAACGGGCGGCGATCTCGCGGACCAGCCGCAGGCCGACCCGGGTGTCGTCGTCGTAGAAGCGCATGCACCAGTGATGCGCCCACATGCCGAGCGCGCGCAGCCCGTCCGGGTCGAGGGAGCCGGCCAGCCGCCCGCAGGCGGTGTCCGCGAAGGGGCGACCGGGATCACCGGCCCGGTCGCGCTCGATGGCGCCGTACGCGGCCGACGCCACCACCCGCATCCGCTCGTAGAAGCCCTCCACCACCGCGGCGTCCAACGGTGCTCGCCCCGATCGCATCAGCGGACACCCCGCCCGGCCACGCTCGCCATGCCCCGCACCTCTTCTTGAGTTGGTGGCGGGACGCTACCGACCACTTACGACACTTTCTCGGGTCCGCCGGCCATGATCCACGCCATCTCGCCGGAGTGGCGGTGTCCCGGGGCGCGGGACACCGCCACTCCCCCGAGCTGGCGCGACTGCCGCACGTCATGTCCGAATCCCGCCAGCCGGGCCCGGGAGCTGCGAGGCAGGATCGTGGCATGGAGCTGGACTTCGAGCGCTGCTACCGAGCCGTCGACAGCCGCGACCCGCGGTTCGACGGCTGGTTCTACACCGGTGTGACGTCGACCGGGATCTACTGCCGGCCGTCCTGTCCGGCGATGACGCCGAAGCGGCAGAACGTCCGGTTCTTCCCGTCCGCCGCCGCCGCCCAGGGGGCCGGGCTGCGGGCGTGCCGCCGGTGCCGGCCGGACGCGGCGCCCGGCTCGCCCCAGTGGGACGTCCGGGCCGACCTGGTCGGCCGCGCCATGCGGCTGATCGCCGACGGCGTGGTGGACCGGGACGGGGTGCCCGGCCTGGCCACCCGGCTGGGCTACACCGAGCGGCACCTGCACCGGATGCTCCGGGCCGAGCTGGGCGCCGGCCCGCTGGCGCTGGCCCGCGCCCAGCGCGCACAGACCGCCCGGATCCTGATCGAGACCACCGGCCTCGGCCTGGCCGAGGTGGCCTTCGCCGCCGGGTTCGGCAGCGTCCGGCAGTTCAACGACACGGTCCGCGAGGTCTACGGCGGCACCCCGTCCGAGCTGCGGGCCGGCCGGCGTGGCCCGGCGGCGACCACCGGGGCGGGCACTCTCTCGCTGCGGCTGGCACACCGGCCGCCGCTGCACGCGGGCGCGCTGCTGGACTTCCTCGCGCTGCGCGCGCTGCCCGGCGTCGAGGTGGTCCGCGACGGCACCTACCACCGAGGGCTGCGCCTGCCGCACGGTCCCGCCACTGTCGCGCTGACCCCCGCCGACGGCCACATCGACGCCACGCTGCGGCTGGCCGACATGCGTGACCTGGCTCCCGCGGTGGCCCGCTGCCGCCGCCTGCTCGACCTGGACGCCGACCCGGTCGCGGTGGACGCCACACTGGCCGCCGACCCGGCGCTGGCCCCGGCCGTCGCGGCCGAACCCGGCGTACGGCTGCCGCACGCAGTCGACGGTTTCGAGCTGGCCGTCCGCGCCGTCACCACCCAGCAGGTCTCGCTGGCCTCGGCGCGGACCACGCTCACCCGCCTGCTCTCCGCCACCCGGACTGCGAGCGGGGCGGGCGCCGACGACCCGGCGGACGGCCTGGTGGCGTTCCCCGGTCCGGCGGAGGTGCTCGCGGCGCCGGACACGGCGTTCCGGATGCCGGCGGCCCGCCGGGAGACGCTCCGCGCGCTGGCCCGCGCGGTCGCCGACGGCGAGCTGGACCTGGAACCCGGAGGCGACCGGGAGGAGACGGTCCGGCTCCTGGCCGCGGTGCCCGGCGTCGGCCCGTGGACCACCGGCTACCTGGCCATGCGCGCACTCGGCGACCCCGATGTCGCGCTCACCACCGACCTGGGCGTACGCCGCGGCGCAGCAGCGCTCGGCCTGTCCGACGACCCGAAGACCCTGTCCGCGTACGCCGACCGCTGGCGCCCCTGGCGGTCGTACGCGACCATCCGACTCTGGAGAGCAGCATGAGCACTGTGGACAGCACCGTCATCGACACCCCCGCCGGCCCGCTGAGCGTGCTCGCCGGCCCGACCGGGGCGGTACGCGCGGCGGGGTTCACCGCCGACCCGGCCGTCCTGATGCCGTTGATCCACCCGAGCCTGCGCGGCGAACTGCGCGAACGGGCCGACCTCGGTCCGGTGACCGCCGCCGTCCGGGCCTACCTGGACGGTGACCTCACCGCGATCGACGCGGTCGTCGTGGAGCAGCACACCGGCGGCGCATTCCTGACGCACGCCTGGCAGGTGCTGCGCGACGTGAAGCCCGGCGACCCGGTCACCTACACCGGGTTCGCCGCGCTGGCCGGGCGGCCGGCCGCGATCCGGGCCGCCGCGGCGGCCTGCGCGCGCAACGCCGCCGCGCTGTTCGTGCCCTGCCACCGGGTGCTGCGCACCGACGGTTCGCTCGGCGGCTACCGCTGGGAGCTGGACGTGAAGAAGTGGCTTCTCGGGCATGAGGGACGGGTGACGGCTAGCTGACAGCCGGACTGTCACCCCCGGCCGCTACCGTCGGGTAGTGCCCGCGTCCAGCGACGGCAACCCCGCGGCGCATACCGGCGCCCGGTCCCAGCCGCTGCGCAACCTCTGGCGGCTGCGGCCCTACCTGCGCCCGTACGCGATGGAGTTCGCCTGGCTGCTGGTCGCGGCGCTGGCCGCCACCGCGGCGAGCCTGGCCGTTCCGCTCGTGGTGCAGCGGGTCGTCGACGGGCCGGTGGCCCGGCACGACGAGGCCGGGCTGCTGCGGCTCGGCGTCCTGGCGCTGCTGCTCGGCGTGGCCGAGGCGGTCCTCATCTTCATCCGCCGCTGGACGCAGTCGTCGTCCTCGGTGGGCATGGAGGCCGCCATCCGCGCCGACATCTACGCCCACCTGCAACGGCTTCCGGCGGGCTTCCACGACCGCTGGCAGTCCGGCCAGTTGTTGTCCCGGATCACCAGCGACCTCTCGGTGATCCGGCGGTTCCTCTCCTTCGGGCTGCTGTTCCTGGTGCTCAACCTGGTCACCTACGCGGCGGTGGTGGCGCTGCTGATCCGGCTGCACCTGTGGCTGGGGCTGCTGGTCGCGGCGAGCGCCGTACCGCTGTTCCTGATCAGCCGCCGGTTCGCGCGCCACTACCACGCGGCGTCGCGCCGGATGCAGGACCAGCAGGGCGATGTCGCCACGCTGGTCGAGGAGACGGCGCTGGGGTTGCGCACCATGCGGGCGTACGGGCGCGGGCCGGAACTGGCGGCCCGGTTCGCCGTCGGCGCGCGCCGGCTGCACGACACCGGAATCGGCAAGGCCCGGCTGCTGGCCCGCACCTCCGCGATGTTCGACCTGGTGCCCAACCTGACGCTCGGCGCGGTCCTGGTGGCCGGCGCGGCAGCGGTCGCCGAGGGCGCGCTGTCCATCGGTGAGCTGGTCGCGTTCGTCAGTCTCCAGCTCATGCTGATCTGGCCGGTGCAGTCGCTGGGCTGGATCATCGCCAACGGCCAGGAGGCCGCGACCGCCGCCGACCGGATCCAGGAGGTCCTGGACACGCCGCCGACCATCGTGGACGCACCGCACGCCCGGCCGCTCGACCGGGGCGAGGTACGCGGCCGGCTCCGCTTCGAGGGGGTCGGCTTCCGCTACCCCGGCACCTCCGCGCCGGTGCTGCGCGACCTGGACCTGACCGTCGAGCCGGGCGAGACGATGGCGCTGGTCGGCGCCACCGGCTGCGGCAAGAGCACGCTGCTGTCGCTCGTCCCCCGGCTGCACGAGGTGACGCGCGGCCGGGTCACGATCGACGGGCACGACGTGCGTGACCTGCGGCTGGAGTCGTTGCGCCGGATGGTCGCCGTGGCGTTCGAGGAGCCGACGCTGTTCTCCATGTCGGTCTGGGAGAACCTCACCCTAGGCCGTCCGGACGCGAGCGAGGACGAGGTCCGGGCCGCGCTGACGCTGGCCCAGGCGGAGTTCGCGTACGAGCTGCCGTGGGGGCTCGCCACCCGGGTCGGCGAGCAGGGGCTGTCGCTGTCCGGCGGGCAGCGGCAGCGCCTCGCGCTGGCACGTGCGGTGCTCGGCCGGCCCGCGGTGCTGGTGCTCGACGACCCGCTCTCCGCGCTGGACGTGCACACCGAGGCGCTCGTCGAGGCGGCCCTGCGCCGGGTGCTGCGGGACACCGCCACCACCACTCTGCTGGTGGCGCACCGCCCCTCGACAGTGGCACTGGCGGACCGGGTGGCGTTGCTCGACGACGGCCGGATCGTCGCCGTCGGCACCCACTCGGAGCTGCTGGCCCGCGTACCCGCTTACCGGGCGGTGCTGTCCGCCGAGCCGGAGCGACGGAGCGACGGCGTCGGCCTGGTGCGCTCGTGACCGGCCGCTCGCCGCGGGTGCCCCGGCCCCGCGACGCGCCGAACGGCAACGGGACGGCCGGCGCGCGCAACCGCGGCGACCCGGGCGCACCGGCCGGCCGCTCGACGACCGATCCGGGCGGTCACGCGACGACCGGGCCGGGCGGCACCGCTCCGGACGCGGACCTGTCGCGCTGGCGGGGGCGGGCCACCGACCCGGACGCCGACCGCAGCCGCGCCGAGGACTCGTCCCCGGCGGCGGTGACCCGGCTGCGTGCGCGCAGCCGGGTCCTGCTGCGGCGGCTGCTGCGCCCGCACCGGCGTGCGCTCGGGCTGGCGGTGGCGTTGCTGCTGGCCCAGAACGCCGCCGCGATGTCCGGGCCGTACCTGGTCATGCTCGGCATCGACCGGGGCATCGGGCCGCTGCGGGCCGGTGATCCCGGCCCGCTGATCGCTGTCGCCGCCGCGTTCGTGGTCGCGACCGCCGTGGAGTACGCGGCCCGGCGCGCGTTCCTCACCCTCGCCGCCCGGATCGGCCAGGCCGTCCTGCTCGACCTGCGTCGCAGGGTGTACGGGCACTTCCTCCGCCTCGACGTCGGGTTCCACGAGCGCTACACGTCCGGCCGGATGGTGTCCCGGCTGACCAGTGACCTGGAGTCGATCGCCGAGCTGGTCGACGGCGGCATCGACAAGCTGGTGATGGCCGGGCTGTCGGTGCTGTCCGTGGCGGGCATCCTGCTCTGGCTGGACCTGCCACTGGCGGCGGTGACGCTGCTCGCGTTCCCGTTCCTGTTCGTGCTGTCGCGCTGGTTCGCCCGCGCCTCGGCCGGGGCGTACCGGCGCACCCGGGAGGCGGTGGCGCTGGTCATCGTGCACTTCGTCGAGTCGCTGCGCGGCATCCGGGCCGTGCAGGCGTACCGGCGGGAGGACCGCAACGACCACATCTTCGGCGCGGTGAACGACGACTACCGGCGTTCCAGCCTGCGCGCGTTCCGGCTGATCGCGATCTACTCGCCGGGCATCCGGCTGATCGGCAACCTGACCGCGGCTGTGGTGCTCGGGTACGGCGGCTGGCGGGTGCTGGGCGGCGGCGTGGAGGTGGGTGTGCTCGCCGCGTTCCTGCTCTACCTGCGCCGGTTCTTCGAGCCGATGGAGGAGCTGAGCCAGTTCTACAACTCGCTCCAGTCGGCGACCGCCGCGCTGGAGAAGCTGGCCGGGGTGCTGGACGAGCGCCCGGCGGTGGCCGAACCGGCCCGGCCGGTGCCGCTGCCCGCCGGGCCGCCGCGCGGGGCGGTCACGTTCCGCGCCGTCGACTTCGGCTACCGCCGCCAGACGCCGATCCTGTCCGGCCTGGACCTGACCGTGCCGCCCGGGCAGACCGTGGCGCTGATCGGGCCGACCGGCGCCGGGAAGTCCACTGTCGCGAAGCTGGTGGCCCGCTTCCACGACCCGGACGCGGGCGCGGTCCGGTTGGACGGGGTGGACCTGCGCGACCTAACCGACGCCGAGTTGCGCCGGGCGGTGGTGCTGGTGACCCAGGAGACCCACCTGTTCAGCGGTTCCGTGGCGGACAACATCAGATTCGGCCGGCCGGACGCCGATGACGAGGCGGTGGTCGCGGCCGCGCGGGCGATCGGCGCGCACGAATTCATCGCCGCGTTGCCCGACGGGTACGCCACCGACGTGCACCGGCGCGGCGGCCGGCTCTCCGCCGGGCAGCGGCAGCTCGTCGCGTTCGCCCGCGCGTTCCTCGCCGACCCCCGGGTGCTGATCCTCGACGAGGCGACCTCGTCGCTGGACGTGCCGACCGAACGGCTGGTGCAGCGTGCGCTGCACAACGTGCTGCGGGACCGCACCGCGCTGGTGATCGCCCACCGGCTCTCCACGGTGGAGACCGCCGACCGGGTGCTGGTGCTCGACGACGGCCGGATCGTGGAGGACGGCCCACCGGCCGAGCTGATCGCCGCCGACGGCCGCTACGCCGCCCTGCACCGCCAGTGGCGCGACTCCCTCCTCTAGCCCGTTCGACCCCCGCCGATCTTGCACTTGGCGCCCACGGGATGCCCGACAAGCGGCTTACGCCGGGGCAGCAAGTGCAAGATCGACAGGGACAGGGGGCGGGGACGGGCGGGGTGGGGCTGGCGGGGCAGATCCTGCCCGCGACCGAGGCGTACCGGACGCTGGAACAGGGGTTGCGGGAGCACCCGGAGGCGGCCCGTAAGCGGATCGACAGGTTGCTCCGCAAGGGCTCGCCGGCCGGCCGGGCGTACGCGGCGACGCTGCTGGAAGCGGTCGACCCGGCCGCCGGGCGGGACGCCTGGGCGCGGCTGCGCGGCGACGACGGCGAGTTCACCACGTTCTCCGGTTGCCTCATGGGTCGCGCCACGCTGGGCGAATACGCCGCCGAGCGGCTCGCCGGCGGCGCGCGGTAACTGAGCGCACACTCAGCGAACAGGACTTCAGAAGGCGTGCGTGCGGTTGTTACCGTTCCCGCCGAGCACGTTGGGGGAGGCGGTCGTGAACGGTTCGTTGGCGTGGGTGCTGGCCACGCTGGGATGTCTGGTCGGGGTGTCCGGCGTGGTGATCGCCGTGATCGCGGTGCTGAAGTCCCGGCAGGCGGCAAGCCCGAAGACGAAGGCGGCGCCGGGTGACCCGTTCCGGGACCGGGACGCCGACGCGCTGCGGGGTGACCCGCGCGCGCTCAAGCCCGGCGACATCGTCGAGATCCGCACGGTGCCGTACACCGTGCGCGGCTCGGTGCACCTGGTCGAGGGCGGGTGGAGCTGGGCGGAGCATCTGCTCGACGACGCGGGCGGCGTGAAGCGCTGGCTCTCCGTGGAGACCGACCCGGACCTGGAGATGGTGCTCTGGACCAGCGAGCCGGGGGCCACCGTCACGCCGGGCGCCCCGACGCTGGAGATCGCCGGCCGCCGCTACAACTGGGACGAGTCGGGCCAGGCCCGGTACACCGCGACCGAGGGCACCGGCCTCGACCCGCACGGCACCATGCGCTACTACGACTACCAGGCGCCCGGCGGGGCGCGGCTGTCGTTCGAGGCGTACGGGGAGGCCGGCTGGGAGGTCAACCTCGGCGAGGAGCTGCGCCGCGCCGAGGTGATGATCTACCCGCAGGGCGGCCCGGACACGGTGCGCTGACGTGCTCGTCTGTCTGGACGCGCCCTACGTCGACACCAGCGCCGCCGATCTGAGCCTGGCCCTGGGCGGCCCGGAACTGCCGGCGCTCGCCGTACGCGACATCGACCTGCCCGGCCTGCCCCGGCTGCGGCTGCGCCTGCTCGGCGCCTCCCACCAGGTCGTGCTCGGCACGCTCACCGAGACGGTCGCCTGCCTGCCCGGCCGCCCGCCGCACCTGCCCGGCACGCTGCACGACGAGACGGCCGGCTACCGGTTCCTCGCCACAGTGCTCCGGCCGGAGGGCGACGGCCTGCGTACCCGGGTCGCGGCGCTGCGCGCCGAACTGGCGGGCGACCCGTACGCGCTGATCGGGGTCTTCCCCGGCGACGAGGACGCGGTCACCGCGCTCTCCGTCCGGCCCCGCCCGCCGGACGGCGCGCTCGCCTGGCGCACCTGGCACGCCTACCCGCAGACCAACGAGCTGGTCCTGACCGAGACCGTGGTGGAGGAGCTGTGACGTACCGACGGTGGTTCGTGGTGGGCGTGGCGGTCGCCGTCATCGGCGCGCTCATCGCCGCCTTCACGATCTTCTACGGCAACTTCTCGCCCCGGGGCTACGTGGAGGACAACTTCTCTCGCGCCACCGGGCGGGACATCGGCTCGAACGCGATCGCGTACACCTCGAACAAGGCGCCGAGCGACGTGTCCAAGCAGATCACCGACGCCTGGAAGCCGGCCGACCAGTACGTCGACGGCAGCGGCGTCTACCTGCGCTACGACGACGACTCGGTGGTGATCCTCCCGCTCGCCGTCGGCTCGGTGATCCTGCTGGAGAAGATGACCACCGCCTACCCCCGGTACCACAGCGTCGTCGGCAACAGCTGGGGCTGGGGCCGAGGCAGCACGGTCCGGGGCGGCGGCCCCGGTTCCGGCAAGTAGCCCCTCCGACCCCCTCACCCTGGAGTCTCCTGTGCAGCATCTCGTCACCGACCTGCTGGTCACGCTGGCCTACGGCGCGGTCGGCGTCGTCCTGATGGCGATCGGCTACGTCCTTGTCGACCTGGCCACCCCCGGCAAGCTCCACGAGCTGATCTGGACCGAGCGCAACCGCAACGCGGCGCTGCTGCTCTCGTCCAACCTGCTCGGGGTGGGCACGATCGTGGTCGCCGCGATCGTGGCCAGCGACGACGACTTCACGCTGGGACTGGTCGGCGCCGCCGCGTACGGCATCCTCGGTCTGGTGATCATGGCGGCGGCGTTCGTGCTGCTCGACGTGGCCACCCCGGGCAAGCTCGGTGAGCTGCTCGTGGACCCGGAGCCGCACCCGGCGGTGTGGGTCTCCGCCACCGTGCACCTCGCCACCGGCGCGATCATCGCGGCCGCGATCATCTGATGAGCGGCAAGCCCGCCAGGCACCAGGTGGGGAAGGACAAGCGCACCCAGACGGTGATCTGGTCCGTGGTCGTGGGAGTCGTGGTGGTCGTCTGCGCCATCGGCGCGTTCAGCGGCGACTCGGACACCTCCGTCCCCGCGCCGGCGGCCGACGAGCGCTCCGGCACCGTGCCGATCCTCCGCGCCGCCGCCGACAGCCAGGGCATCTGCTACGGCTGGGAACTGCTCGACGTGTACGACGAGGTGAGCGTCGGCTCCAACCTTGGCGACGGCACCACAGTCGTCGACGCGCCCGGCTGCACGCGCTGGCTCGCGGTCTCCGCCAACGTCAGGTACACCTCGTCCAGCAGCGAGTCCGAGGACTCCGCCACGATCCGGATCAAGGGCTCGGACGACATCGAGTTCGCCGACCTCGCCGCGATCGAGACCCGGCTGGGTCGGTTCGGGCTGGACGAGGACGCGTTCGTCGACGACCCGGGCTGGGCCGTCACCCGGGCCGCCACGATCCTGCCGCTGCTCGCCGCCGAGCGCGGCCTCGCTGAGCCGGCCGCGACACCCACCGCCGCGCCGTCGACAGCCGCCGCCCCGCTGCCGGACGCCGGCAACGACTTCTGGCGGGACCGCTGGATCTACGTCCTCAGCTCGGTCGGCCTGTTCCTGCTCGCCGCGCTGTTCCTCGCGGTGGGCGTGCGGCAGCGCCGCAACCACCGGGTACGGGTGCCCGCGCAGCGCGCCGGGGCGGGAGCCGCCGGACGTACCCGGAGCAGACGGTGACCACCGACGTGGCCGCGCGGCCGCGGTGGCGCCTGGCCCGCGCGGCGGTCCTGCTCGCGGTCTTCGTGTGCGCGGCCTGCGGCCTGGTGTACGAGCTGGCGCTGGTCGCGCTCGGCAGCTACCTGATCGGCGACACGGTCGGCCAGGCGTCGATCGTGCTCGGCGTGATGGTCTTCGCGATGGGCGTCGGCGCGCTGGTGGCGAAGCCGTTGCAGTCCCGGGCGGTGGTGTCGTTCGCGGTGATCGAGCTGACGCTGGCACTGCTCGGCGGCCTCTCAGTGCTCGGGCTCTACGCCGCGTTCGCCTGGCTCGACCTGTACGGCCCGGCGCTCGTCGGCACCGCGTTCGTGCTCGGCCTGCTGATCGGCGCGGAGATCCCGCTGCTCATGGTGATGCTGCAACGCATCCGGGAGCAGTCCGCGGGCAGCGCGGTGGCCGACCTGTTCGCCGCCGACTACGTGGGCGCGCTGCTCGGCGGGCTGGCCTTCCCCTTCCTGCTGATCCCGGTCTTCGGCCAGCTCAAGGGCGCGCTCGTGGTGGGCGCGGTGAACGCGGTCGCCGGGGTGGTGCTCGTCTTCACCGTGTTCCGCGCCGACCTCAGCCGGCGGGCGCGGGCCGCGCTGGGCGCGGCCACCGTCGTGGTCGGCCTGCTTCTCGGGTACGCGTGGGTGACCGCCCACGACTTCGAGGTGACCACCCGCCAGCAGCTCTACCGCGATCCGGTGGTGCACGCCGAGCGCAGCCGATACCAGGAGATCGTGCTGACCCGCTCGGTGCGCGAGCCCGGCCACTCCGACACCGACCTGCGGCTGTTCCTCAACGGCGACCTGCAGTTCAGCTCGATCGACGAGTACCGCTACCACGAGGCGCTCGTGCACCCGGCGATGCGCGGGGCGCACGGCGACGTGCTGGTGCTCGGCGCCGGGGACGGGCTGGCCGCGCGGGAGATCCTCAAGTACCCGGACGTGCGCTCGGTGACGCTCGTCGACCTCGACCCGGCAGTGGTCGAGCTGGCCCGCCGCGAGCCGCAGCTGCGCGAGCTGAACCGGGAGTCGCTCACCGACCCCCGGGTACGCGTGCTCAACCTGGACGCGTTCGCCTGGCTGCGTACCGCCACCGACCGCTTCGACGTGGTGATCGCCGACCTGCCCGACCCGGACGAGACGGCCACCGCGAAGCTCTACACGATCGAGTTCTACACGCTGGTCCGGCCGGTGCTGGCCCCCGGCGGGCGGCTCGTCGTGCAGTCCGGGTCGCCCTACTTCGCGCCCCGGTCGTACTGGTCGATCGAGCGGTCGGTGCGCGAGGCGGGCTTCGCCACCGTGCCGTACCACGTCGACGTGCCGAGCTTCGGCGACTGGGGGTTCGTGCTCGCCGCGCCGGGTGACGTCGCGCCCGAGCTGGCGCTGCCGGCCGACCCGCCGCCGCTGCGTTTCCTCACCCCGGAGGTGCTCGCCGCCGCCGCCACGTTCCCCGCCGACCGGGCCCGGCTGGACGTGCCGGCCTCCACGCTGTTGCGGCCGAGGGTGCTGGACTACGCCCGCGAGGAGTGGCGCGGCTACTAGGTTTCGGGACATGCCACCCGAATCGCCGCGCCACCGACCGGGCATCGGCTGGCTGGTCCGCCGGCTGCCGACCCGGGCGGTCGAGGCGGCGTCCTACCTCCAGGCGTTCGTGCTCTCCGGCGTGGTCACCGTGCTGGCCGTGCGGGCGTACCTGAAAGCCACCGACTATCCGCAGCTCGGTGGCGGCGGGCTGCACATCGCACACGTCCTCTGGGGCGGCCTGCTGCTCGCCGTCGGCCTGGGCGTCCCGCTCGTCTTCCTCGGCGGCGGCGCCCGCACCGGCGGCGCGGTGATCGGCGGCATCGGGTTCGGGCTGTTCATCGACGAGGTGGGCAAGTTCGTCACCACCGGCACCGACTACTTCTACGCCCCCGCCGCCGCCATCATCTACGTCGCGTTCGCGCTGCTGGTCCTGCTCACCCAGGCGGTACGCGGACGCACCGGCCGGTCCCGGCTGACCCCGGCCGAGCGCACCGCGAACGCGCTGGACATGGTGCTCAGCGGCCTGCCGGGCGGGCTGACCGATCGCCGTCGCATCGCCGTGCTGCGGCTCGTACAGGGCACCGGGCCGGCCACCGAGACGGCGATGGCGCAACTGCTGGACGCCGTACCCCATCGGGAACCGCCGCCGGTGCCGCTCTGGCAGCGGGCGGCGGACCGGGCCCGGCGTCTCGCCGTCTGGGCGGCCGGACGCCGCTGGCTGGTCTGGCCGGTGGTGGTCTATTTGGTGGTGGAGCCGGTGCTCACGGTGGTGGCGGTGTTCGTCGACGGCGTGACCGGGAAGCTGGACCAGGAACGGGAGTGGGGCGCGGTGCTCGGCGTCAGCGCCACCGCGCTGATCACCGCCGTGCTCGGCCTGTGGGCCGCCTGGCTGCTGCGCCGCAACCGGACCGAGGCGTTCCGCCTGTTCAAGCTGGCGCTGCTGGTCGACCTGCTGTTCGGGCAGGTCTTCAACTTCACTGTGAACCAGTTCGGGGCGGTCTCCGCCGTCGCGCTCGATCTCGCGCTGCTCGGCGTGGTCACTGCCGAGCACCGCCGGTTGCGGCGCGCCGCCGAGAGGTGACCCGTTCCGGCGTGCTGAGCTGGTCGAAGATCGCTACGGTGGGCTTCTCATCCAGGAAGGGAGAATCATGGTCGATGCTCCGGGCACCCCGCCCCGCACGCGTCCCGGCGTGGTGTCGCTCTCCAGTTGGCTGCTCATCCT
This sequence comes from Micromonospora sp. BL1, assembly GCF_003667485.1. Taxonomy (NCBI): domain Bacteria; kingdom Bacillati; phylum Actinomycetota; class Actinomycetes; order Micromonosporales; family Micromonosporaceae; genus Micromonospora; species Micromonospora sp. BL1. The sequence goes on along the minus strand of NZ_RCVK01000269.1, from coordinate 1,454 downwards.
CGTCGCCGCGATCCAGGTGCTGAACCTGATCGTGGCACTGAGCGTCGTCGGCAAGATCCGCGACGTTCTCACCGACGCGTACGCGGGCACCTCGGCCGAAGGTGCCGCCGACATCGCGTACGCGTTCAGCATCATCACGGCGGTCGTGTCGCTGCTGATCGCGGCCGGGCTCGTCGTCCTCGCGCTGTTGAACAACCGGGGCAAGAACGGCTCCCGGATCACCACCTGGGTGCTGGGCGGCATCCTGTTCTGCTGCACCGGCGGCGGCCTGCTGACCGGTCTCACCGGCGGCATGACGGGCGGCGGCACCACCGGTGACGTGCCCAGCTCGGAGGAGATCCAGCGCCGGCTGGAGGACGCGCTCCCGTCCTGGTACACCCCGGTCAACCTGCTGCTGGGCCTGGTCGCGCTGCTCGCCCTGCTGGCCGCGCTGATCCTGCTGGCGCTGCCGAAGGCGAACGAGTTCTTCCGCAAGCCCAAGGCCGGCTGGGAGCCGCCGGTGCCCGGTGGCGCCTACCCGGCGTACCCGTCGCACCCGGGCCAGCCGGGGGATCCGGCGTACCCGTCGTACCCGCCGGCTCCCGGCACGCCGCCGTCGATGCCCGGCGGTCAGCCGCCGTCCGCGCCGGGTGGTCAGCCGCCGTCCGCGCCCGGCGGTCAGCCGGGTGAGCGCCGCGACCCGGAGCCGCCATCCGGAAGTTGACGTCCGGATTACAGCGACGCCGACGATCCCTCCGAGTAGGTTGCAAGCCGACGCCTACCGGAGGGATCAGTCGTGTCGTACCCCGATCGGGCCGCACCCCGCCGGCCGGGCACTGTCCTCGCCGCGGCGGCGCTGCTGCTGGCGATGGCGGTCGGCGCCGTGGCGTACGCGGTGGCCAACCTGGCCGTCGGCGGTGGCACGGTGGACCGGTTCCGGGACGCGGCGGCGGAACGGACCGGCGCGAGCGGTGGCGACATCGACCAGGTGGCCGGCCTGCTGCGCGGCTCCACAGTGCTGGCCGCCGTGCTCGGTGTGCTCGCCGCGCTGCTGCTCGTCGGGCTCGCACTCGGCCTGCTCGCCGGTCGTTCCGGCGCCCGCACGGCGACCTGGGTGGTCGCCGGGACGGGCCTGCTCTGCGGTTGCTGCGGGCTGGCGGTGCTGGTCGGCCAGCGAGCCGCCCCGCTGCGGCTCGGCGCGGACGACCGGATCACCGCCGACCTGCTGGGGCTCGTCGGAGACGCCTACCCGTCGTGGTGGATCCCGGTGAACGCGACGGTGTCGGTGGCGCAGATCCTCGGCTACCTGGTGGTCGCCGCGCTGCTCGCGCTGCCGTCGTCCGGCGCGTTCCTGCGCCGCCGTACCGCGCCGCTGCGGCTGTCCGGCTACGGCTCGACCGTGTCCGGCGCGGCCGCCCCCGGTCCGACGCCCTGGGGACCGCCGCCCGGCCTGAACCCGCCCGCCTCCGCCCCAC